>JAGBWB010000009.1 GCA_017629975.1 Lentisphaeria bacterium | reverse complement strand
CCCTTGACGGAACTTTCCCCAATCATGAGGCAAATCCTCTCAAAACCGACACTCTTGACGCTATCTGCGCCAAAGTGAAAGAGACAGGAGCCGATTTCGGCGCTGCCTTTGACGGTGACGCCGACCGCTGCGGATTTATTGATGATGAGGGGAATATCATCCCCATGGATCTTTTTACGGCGCTCATCGCTCAGGATATCCTGAGCAATGGTCCGGCAACGATCCTTTATGATCTGAGGAGCAGTAAAGCTGTTCCCGAATGTATCAAAGCTCTCGGCGGAACCCCCATCCGGTCACGGGTGGGACATGCCTTTATCAAAGCTCAGATGCGGGAGACTGGTGCCGTTTTCGCCGGGGAACTTTCAGGACATTACTACTTCAAACAGAATTTTACCGCAGAATCCCAGGGACTTGCAGTTGTGATGCTTGCCAATCTTATTGCCAAGTCCGGGAAAAAGATCCACGAACTTGTGGCGCCTCTGCGTAAGTATGCTTCTTCCGGAGAGATCAACTCCAGAGTCAGCTGTGATCCCAAAGAGATCCTTGCTGAGATCAAAAGCCGTTACAGTGACGGGAACATCTTTGAACTTGACGGTGTCAGTGTTGAATTTCCTGACTGGTGGTGCAATGTCCGTTCCTCCAATACAGAGCCTCTGCTCCGCCTGATCGTTGAGGCGGATACTCCTGAACTGATGGAGTCCAGAAAGCAGGAGCTGCTGGGGATTATCCGCAAGTAAAAATCTATGGCTGACGAACTTATTGACATTTACAACTCTGCCGGTGAAAAAATCGGCAGAGCTGAACGCTCAAAGGCGCACGGTGACAATACGCTGCTTCATCGTGCCGCCCATGTTTTTGTTTTTTCACGGGACGGAAGAGTGCTTTTGCAGAAACGCTCCGTGACAAAACGGATCCAGCCGGGCAAGTGGGATGCCTCTGTGGGAGGTCATCTTGCCGCAGGAGAGGATTATCTGACGGGCGCCCGCAGAGAACTTGCCGAAGAGTTGGGATTGCCTGAAAATACGCCCCTTGAGCATCTCTTTGATGTGGAGATCCGCAATGAGATCGAGTCTGAAGATGCACGGGTCTTCAAGGCCATTTCTGAAGGGCCTTTTGATTTTCAGAAAGAAGAGATCGATGAGGTCCGTTTCTTTACTGAAGAGGAGCTGAAAGCTCCGGAGTGGCGTCAGAATTTCACGCCCTGTCTCATAGGTGAACTTGAGCGTCTGTATGGCGAATGATTCACTCTTTGCTATTGCCGTCAAACGGTTCTTCCGTGATCCAGCAGCGATTGCCGGGATCAGCGGGGTAATGTTTCTTCTTCTGCCTGCACTTTACGCCCCTTTTATTGCCAACGGCAGGCCTTTTATCATGATTTCGGGAAAAGGTGAGATACTTTTCCCTTTTCTGCGTTGCTTTTTTGCTCCTGACAGTACGGAGTATTTTATTGAACAGCTTTTCAACTATCTGGCGCTTTTTCTGCCTTTGTGTCTGCTGAGCGCCTTTTTCAGAAAGAGTTTCCGGCGTATTTTCCGGATCACCGCTGCGGTGCTCCTGCTGCTGCCTTTTCTTTTTGTTTCACCGCGGATGGATAAAACAGATTACCGGAAAGAAGCGCAAAGCGCCTCCTTTGCGCTTTTCGCCCCTGTTCCTTACGGACCTTTTGAGATGACCGCAGAGCCCTTTGAAGCACCGTCGCGGAAACATATTCTGGGATGTGACGATGTGGGGCGCTCTGTTTTATCCCGGATGATCTACGGCGCCCGGGCATCTCTGGCAGTGGGCATCATCGCCACCTTTCTTGCCATCATCATCGGGACCGCCGTGGGGATCGCTGCCGGATATTACAGGAATGCAGTGGATCTGGTCGTTATGCGTCTGGTGGAGGTGCTTATGTGTTTCCCCACCTTCCTTTTGCTTCTGATATTGATGTCTGCATTGGGAGACAGACAGTTTGAACAGTCCATTCTCGTGGTCATCGGTGTCATCGGGTTGACCGGCTGGATCGGACTTGCCATGCTGGTGCGGGGAGAAACCCTGAAACAGAGGGCGCTCCCTTATATTATGAGTTGTGAAGTTGCAAATCTTCCGGCGCACAAGATCATGTTCCGCCATCTGCTGCCCAATATTACAGGGCCTATCCTTATCAGTTTCACTTTCGGCGTTGCAGGAGCGATCCTGGCTGAAAGCGGATTGAGCTTTCTGGGATTCGGAGTCCAGCCTCCCACTGCCAGCTGGGGCGGATTGCTCCGTCAGGCCTTTGACAATCCCCTTGATTACTGGCATCTGACCTTTTTCCCGGGTGCCGCCCTTTTTCTGGCGGTCATCTCTTTCAATTTTATCGGCGAAGGTATGCGCCGTTCTCTGGATCTGAAGTAACAGTTTGAGCTTCTGAAAACTGTCAGAGTGAATTGATGTGGTCACGCATGGCTTTTACGCTGCATTTGCTGTACCGGGGAAACCATTGAAGCCGGCCTGTTTCCCGGACTTTTGCACCTGCTTTGGCGTTGAAAGTTCCGCGGGCGTTGATGAACTGCCCCCAGAATCCGTAGTGCCACGCCACATTGGTATTGGGTTCTCCCATGTTTGTGCGCCACTCTTCAGGGAAAAAGGCGAGCCATTTGGGGTGGTTATTGAGCCAGGTCCCGGTACCGATGCAAGGAACATGGAATTGATTTTCTGCGGCATCAAGGAGTTTGTTGAAACACTCTTTAGCGTACTCCATGTCATCAAAAATGGAGTTGGGCTGGCGGTTGTTGGCAATATGGAATCCCAGCGCATCAGGACGCTCAGGCATGATCATAAGATTGTGACGGAGAAAGCCGCACTGGTATCCGGCGAAGGCTGACCGGTCAAGGTAGTCCCTTTCGCACCGGGCATCCAGACGGGGACGGATCAGATCAAATCCCCACTCTTCAAAGAGAGCGTCATCCTTTTGGACAAGATTCCATATTTCTTCAAGGCGGGACTCCAGAGCAAGCCACCGGGGATCATCAAAGTAAACCCCGTCGGCGTTGAGCCCCTCCGGGTTCAAATCGGTCTTCCGGAATATATCCACCCGGTTTCGCAGTACATCGGCGAATTTTTCCTCCGGATGTTCTTTGAGCCAGCGGGAAAGAAAAAAAAGTTTGAGACGGCAGATATCGTAGAGGTATTGACGGTGTTCTTCAAGGGTTTTAGGTGCAGAGTGCATTTTCTTATTTCTTTCCGGCGGCTCTGAGAATGGCGGTATGGCAGGCAACGGGAAAAGTGTTCATGTCAGTTTTTCCCTGCCATATAATGCCAAAGGCAGTTCTGTGATGATCCCTGTGTGGAGTTGACTCCGGCATCGCGGCGGCGCGGAGCCGCAATCAGGACCCGCGCCTGCCGGATGTCACAAAGTCATGGCAGGAGTTACCATGCCTGGCCTTTCTTTTCAAAGTAGGCGGCGACGTTGGGGATGTAGGGTTTGATAAGTTTCTTGATGGCGATAGCGTATTCACGGATCTCCCACTGAGCGTGTTCGCTGTCACGGAGTTCAAGGAAGTGGAGCAGATTGGCAAGGTCAACAGTTCCCCAGAATGTGACCATCATGTTCTGAGGCAGCACGCTGCGCGCCTGTTCACGGCAGACGCCGGAGTTGAGGAGCTTTTCATAAAGCGCCATGCAGTGCTTGTTGTGAGCGTCGATTTCTGCCACAAGGGCGCTGCTGTCAAAGTCGGGATCTGCAACAGATGCCTGACGGTTGCTCTGAGCCTGGCGGCGGAGCTGCTGAGGAGTATAGAACTCCATGTCGATTTCGGTGTAGCGCCGTGAGATCTCGTTGTAGCTCCAGGTGCGGTGGCGGTGCCACTGACCGCGGACAAAGAGGGGACAGTGGATGCTGAAAGTAAAAACGATGTGTTCCAGAGGGCTGGTATGACGGTTGTCAATCAGGTATTCCAGAAGTTTCACATCCCTTTCATCCATGTCGGCTTTCAGTTTACCGAAGGAAACACGGGCGGCATTAACAATGGTTGATTCGGTACCCAGGTGGTCGATCAGACCGACCCAACCCTGACCGTCAAGGACTTTGACATGTTCCTGAGGAGGCACATTAAGATGTTCCATAAGAGTAACTCCTTATAAATATTTTATTTTCAGCTTTGCTGTTCAAGATAATCCCAGAAGATATGGAACGAGATCCGGAAACACCATTTGAGAGCTTCAAAAAGTGAATAGAAGGGTTCAGAAAAATCCTCTTCTTCCGAAAGTTCCAGAAAACGTTCAAGGCAGACCGTCGGGAAATCCAGGTCTGCGCTGTAAGAGTTCAGCAATTCTCCGGCGGCAATGGGAACGCTCAGGGAAAACATTCCGTCAGTTTCCAGCTCCACCTTTTCCACTCCTTCGTAGAGCTGAGCCGCAGTTTCGGCAGCTTTGGCAAAGACAAATGTGAAAAGAGAGGACATCTGTTCCGTTTCAAGGGAACAGTTGGTGATCCTGTCGCTGCCGGGGAGTGCTGCGAACATTTTCATAAACAGCTGTTTTTCAATTTCACCCAGTTCAGGCGCAGTGATCAGGGGACCGTTGATATATCCCCGTTCCCGGGCGGCGTTGATGATGCAGACCGCCGCTTTGCGGGCAGGGATAGAGGTGGTGAATGTTGAATCATCCATAAATCAGAGATACCTTACATTTTCAAGAATGCAGTCAATAAGGGGCGTCGGGTCATCAAGACCGTGGGGATGGTGTCCGCCGGGGTGGCGGAAGACCTTTATGAAGCCCCCCAGTTCCCGGTAGCGTTTTTCCACGATATCGGTATTTTCGGCAATGGGGACCACTGTATCTTCCGTTCTGGCGGCGTGTATCAGTTTGACATTGTGCAGGGCAAGGATTTCAAGGTTGTCAACAGGGTTGCCGGTGTATTCAAGGGCCTCTTGTTCTGAGGAAAAGCCGTAGTCTTTAAAGAGTTTTTCCCAGTTTTCCTTTGAACCTTCGCCGCAGCCTTTGCCCCCCGGCCATGATTTGAAATCACAAACAGGGTTGTCGGCGTAAAGACACCCTACATTTTCCGGGTGTCTGACAGCGTAGTTGTAAATATAAAGTCCGCCGCGGCTGAGTCCCAGCATAATGGGACGCTTTGAAAAACCTTGAGCGGTCATATACTCATAGAATTTTTCAAAGTGATCCATGGCAGAAGGACAGCCGAATGTGTTGCCCACAGACATGAAAGCAAGAAAAAAGCCTTTTTCAAGCATGGCGAGTTCAAACTTGGGGAATGCTTCAAAAAATTCAGCTTTCCAGATCCAAGGCTTGCCCGGCAGAGGATCGCGGGGGGAGACTATTTTGCAAGGACAGTCGTCAACTGTAAATTCGTGCATCTCAAAGGAGAAATACTCCTTTGCGCTTTCTTCAACGGTTGGATTTCTCATATTTCCGCTTCTTTCACCTGAAATAAAATAATCAAAAGTAAATATAACACACTTTTACTGATTTATCAAGTTAAAGCATTGCATTTGTTTTGAGAAAAAGGTCTTTTTCCCCTTCCTGACTCCTCAACCATTATTTACCGGCCTGTATCGGGAACAGCGCTAAAAAAATGGCAACCCCGCCAGGATTCGAACCTAAACTAACTGGACCAAAACCAGTTGTGCTACCATTACACCACGGGGTTGCTTCGTTCAAAAGTGAACTCATATAAAATAATACCAATGTTATGAAAAATCCAGTGTTTTTTTGAAAAAACAGCAAAAAAAACGGAAAAAAGATGGAAGTAATCGGGGAAAAAGAATTTTTAAGCGCGGCGGATGTTTCAGAATGGAAAGGAACGGTTCAAAAAAAGACCGCTGCAAATCTTGCAGCGGCCTCTTCAGCATAAAGATGTTTTTTACTTCTGGCGGAGAAAGTACCGCTTGAAGAAACGTTCAGGATCAAGTGAACGCTTTGCATGACGCAGATTGGGTTCATTCATATCCTGCTCACGGTTCATGAACTTGGCGGTGCCGCGCAGAGCGATGGCAAGCTGCCAGGTCAGAGTCTGAGAGGCGCCCTTGACGGAGTGATCCGTTTTTTCAAAGTGAACGTCCACAGTTTCGGCAGGGAGCATACTGAAGATG
>JAGBWB010000150.1 GCA_017629975.1 Lentisphaeria bacterium | reverse complement strand
TGATCATCGGCGGCGTACGTTCCATAGCCAAACAGCGTTTTCCTCATCTTTTCTGAAATATTATTCCACTGCCTCGTTCTTTCTCCGAAGGCAAAAAAAAACTGCCGGAAAAATTTTCCGGCAGCAGCAGCAGTTTTTTATCGGCGTTTCTGGACTCCGCCCATGATCTTTTCACCGATAGTCTGGAAAATCACAAACAACGGCGGAATGAAGACAATACCGATAATGGTCGCCAGAAGCATTCCGTAGAAGGTGGTCACACCGATGGCACGGCGGCTGGCAGAACCGGCGCCTGTTGCGATAACCATGGGGAACACACCGATCACAAAGCTCCATGCCGTCATCAGCACGGCGCGGTAGCGCTGTTTAAAGCCTTCCTGAGCGGCATCTTTGATGGAAAGTCCCTCTTCACGCGCCTGCTTGGAAAACTCAACCATCAGAATGGCGTTTTTGCTTGAAAGACCGATCAGCATCACCAATCCCAGCTGAGCGTAAATACTCAAGTCCATATTCATGTACTCGATACCGAAGAACTTACCGATGGGAACAATGTATTTGAGTCCCATCAGACCGCCCAGGGTAGCAAAGGAGATGGTCAGCATAACAGGCAGGGGAATAGTCCAGCTCTCGTACTGACCGATCAGGAAGAGGTATCCGAAAACCGTTGCAAAAAGCAGCAGAAGAAGAATACGTCCTTCATTATCCCGTTCCTGACGTGCCATATCGATCCACTCAACAGAGTAATCGCGGCCGAGTTTCTCAGAAACAGCCTTTTCAACCAGTCCCATGACGGAGGATGAAGGTGTTCCGGGCACCAGGATCACATTGACCTGAGCCGACATATACTGATTGAAACGGGTCACAAGGCGGGGGCCTACATTGTAACGCAAAGTGGCGAAAGAGCTCAAAGGCACCATCTTGCCCTCGTTGTTTTTGACCATCAGAGCATTAAGCGTATTGACGGTTTCACGATCTCTGCCCTCGGCCTGAAGTTTCACCTTGAAGGAGTACCCCTGCAAGTTGAAGTCGTTCAGATAAGAGGAGGCGATATTGCCCTGAAGGACTGAGAAAATACGGCTGACGGGAACCCCCATGGCTTCAGCTTTATCGCGGTCGATATCAACGAAAAGCTGAGGCGTTGAAGCGTCATAGCTGCAGAATGCCACCCGGACTCCGGGGAAAGAACGGATATCCGCCACAATGTTGCGGATCGCAACTTCAAGATCCTGAGGGGTCTGTTTACCGGTACACTGAAGCATGAAGCTGATACCGCCGGTAACACCGAGACCCATGATCGCCGGGGGCTGGAAGACCTGCACACTGCCGGTGGGGACCGTTGCCAGCTGTCCCTGGATTTTTTTCATGATCTCATCAGCTTCAGTTTCTTTGGTCGTACGTTTATCCCAATCCTCAAGCACGAAGATCGCCATACCCACGTTTTCACCGGTACCGCCGGTAAAACTGAATCCGCTGACGGTGATGATATCCTTGACGCCGGGGATCTTTGAGACCTTCCGGAGCACTTCGTTCTGAGTATCGCCGGTTCGGGTCAGTGCGGCACCGGGAGGAAGTTCAACAGAACTCATCAGTGCTCCCTTATCCTCATTGGGGATGAATGAACCGGGGATACGGTTGTAGAAGAAGTAGTTGAGAGCAAGGACGCCTCCGAAAAGAATGATCGTAATGACGATATAACGGATCAGGAATCCGGACACCTTCAGATACCATCCGCAGCTCTTGTTGAGACAGAAGTTGAAGCCTTTGAAGAAAGGATTGCGGGTCGCTTTGGGTTTACGCAGCAAGATCGCACAGAGAGCAGGACTCAAGGTCAGAGCATTGACTGTTGAGAGGCACAAGGCAATACACATGGTCACAGCAAACTGCACATAGATGGTTCCCACCATTCCGCCGTAAAAACCGACAGGAGCATAAATGGCAACGATCACCAGAGTGGTGGCAATAACTGCGCCTGTGATCTGTTTCATACTCTTGGAGGCAGCCTCTTTGGGATCGAGCCCCTCTTTTTCCATGATGCTCATGGTATTTTCAGTCACCACAATGGCGTCGTCCACAAGAGAACCGATCACAAGGATCAATGCGAACATGGTCAGAAGGTTGATGGAAAAACCAAGTGGGATCAGGAAGATGAATGTACCGATCAAACTTACAGGGATCGTAATTGTGGGAATCAGAGTTGCACGCCAATCCTGCAGGAAGATGTAAGTGATGAGCACCACAAGAATCAGAGTCATGAGCAGAGTCATGGCGATTTCTTCAAGAGAGATACGGATATACTGGGTGGGATCATAGGCAATGGTATAGTTGACACCTTTGGGGAAGGTTTTTGAAAGATCTTTCAAAAGTGCATTGACCCGGTCCACAACCTCAATGGCGTTGGAGTCATCATTGCGGTAAATCATGAGAGCAACACACTCTTCGCCGTTGTAGGCACTGGAGTTTGAATACTGCTCGGAACCCAGCTCAATACGGGCGATGTCTTTGAGTTTGACAAGTCTTCCGGCGTTTCCGGCGCGGACAACAATGTTGCCGAACTCTTCAACTGTCTTCAAACGACCAAGAGTATTGACCTTGAGCTGCATGGAGTCATGGCTGAACTCAGTTCCCACAGCACCCGCAGCAGCCTGCTGGTTCTGTGAACGGACCGCATTTGCCACATCGTCAGGGGTGATATTGAGAGCAGAAAGTTTGACGGGGTCAACCCAGATACGCATGGAGTAGTTAC
>JAGBWB010000149.1 GCA_017629975.1 Lentisphaeria bacterium | reverse complement strand
TTCCTGCGGACACTCAATAGTGCCCCAGTTGCTGCCGAAATCAGGATACCAGGAACCGGGATTGTAAAATCCTGACTGCCCCAAATGATAATTCAATATCCTGTCACAAAATGTTTTTTCCAAATCCCGTTTCAAACGCATAATGAGGTTGTTCATAAATTGATGCGCGGGAGTATCCGGTTCAAGCAGCTGAAAATCCCGGATCGCTTCACCTGAAATATCATTCCGGATCTGATTCCATACGATTTCATCATTATCCCGCAATCCGAACATGCCTTTCAGGTGGTCGGTATACTGTCTCAAGGCGCTGATGAGCCATTCTTCCCGGATGGTACACGACGGTAAAATTTCATTTTCCAACCAGGGCAGAATATGATATAAGTAGGTCAATTGGATAAAACGCCCCGGATCTGTCTCATCCGTATAATCCAAAGCCTTTCTGGCAGCTGGTGTCAGGCTGTCGTCAGAAACTTTTTTGTTTCCGTTGGCAGTCAGATAAATGACAAAAATATTTTTTACATCATGAATTTTTTGCTCTACACTTTCCACATAACGCTGGATCTGTGCGTATTGATCCGCTGCCCAGTGGATTTTATTTTCAATGATGATCGCACAATTGGAGTAAAGTATCAGGGCATCAATATAGTTTTCCCCGAATATGATGCGCGGCGGTGAGTGTTCTTCAGAAAGATCTGTCAGGCGGGCAACTCTCTTTGAATTTTCAGAATCACTTGCCTGACGGATCAGCTCCAGGAAAGAATCAAGAATAAAAAACCTTCCGTTTTTCTGATATTGAAGCAGTTTTACAAGAATTCTGGTGTGTGCATTTTCATTTGCATGAAGTTCATCAAGTAAATTGATATGGTAAGGTTGACGCGCCTTGAGATCATTATAGTGTTTGAAAAGTATTTCAGCAGCATTCATTTTTGTTTTACTCTCCTCAATAATTTTCTGCATCAAACACCTCTTCAGCGGCAGGGATCGAAATCGCCGCGCCGTGACGGCTCACGGTAATGGAACTTGCCAATGCGGCGCACTTCATGGACTCCAATGGAGTCATGCCCCGCAGCTTTGCTGCCAGAAAAAAGCCGGTAAAGGTATCTCCGGCACTGGTTGTGTCAACGGCTTTCACCGGAACAGCCGGCTCAAATATCTCTTCACTTCCGCGCCGCCAAACGGCGCCTTCTTTTCCGAGTGTCACCACGATTTCACACCCGGGAAAACGCGTTGCCATGGCTGCCGCCAACCGGTTATGCCCGCCTTGTTCAGAAGTCAGCTGAGCAGCTTCAATTTCGTTGACAAAAATCAAATCACACAGATGCAGAGGGTAAGATCCGACAGCGGCGCTGCACGGAGCAGGATTGAATGCGATTTTCAACCCCAGCTTTTTCCCCTCCCGGATCAGAAAAGGAACATCATTGATCTCATTTTGCAGCAAAAGCCAGCTTCCGGAAGGCATGGAGCGCAGAATGCGTTCCATGGCATCCAATGGGATCGCCATGTTGGCTCCGGGATAGAGAAGAATGGAGTTCTGGGCGGAGTTTTTCTCAACCTGAATGATGGCGTGACCTGTGGGGACGTCACCTGTAATGACATGTCTTGTATCAACGTTGAAAGATTCAAGAGTCTCTTTCAGAAAACTCCCCTCTCTGCCGATCATGCCCGCATGAAGTGTTTTGACTCCGGCACGGCTGAGCGCCACGGATTGATTCAATCCTTTGCCGCCTGCATTGACAAGATATCCGGCAGAAGAGAGAGTTTCCCCCGGAGCAACAAAGTGATCGACGGTGTAAACATGATCTATATTCAAAGAACCGAAATTCAATACCTGCGTTATTTCCATTTCTGCCTCCCCGCAAATTTTCTGATGTTTTCCGGTAATATACTCTTTTATTCTGTTGTTTGCAAGAGGGAAAGAAGCGTAATCAGAAAAATAAAATCCTGTTTTTTTCTTTCGGGAAAAATACTTGACAAACAAGGGGGGGAAGAGTATATTACCATGGAATCAGCTTCATGGTCAAAAAGGCGGAAAAAATCAACCTGTTATTTTCATGTAAAAGAAAGGATGTTTTTTATGAAAAACGGTCTGAAAATCTTCTCTGCGGCGATTGCTTCCCTTCTTCTTTCCGGCTGTTTCGGACCTGTTCTGCACATCGGGGACAAAGTAGTTCCCCTTAAAAATCATAACGGGATCCCTTTTATCAGTGCCCGCAGCTCCATTTTCAAAGAGATCCATTACAGCACTTTCGGCTTTGACTGGAACGACAAGGCTGGCTTTCTCATCCCGCGGCGGCAGAACAACGTAAATTGTGCGTTCTGGATTTCAAAGTACTCTCAGGCAAAAAAACTTCACACTGTCGTTTTTACAGCCGCAAAGCAGCGGCACTACATAAAAAAACCGGAAATACCGATGCTCTTGAAATATCTTGCCCACTCCTACGGAGAGGTTCCCGGCTCAAAAATCAAACGGACTGTGCTGAAAATGGAACCGGGCAGCTTCAAAGGGCTTCCTGCTGTTCATGTGTATTTGGAAACCTTTGAAGCGGGCAGAGATCTTTATCTGCGTGAAGAATCCTGGTTCTTTTTTGACCCGCTTCAGCCTGCCGCACAGCTCTATCAGGTGCGCTGGAGCGAAAGAGGCAGAAAGAGTGATTGGCGCCTCCCGGAAGCCGAAACTCAGGGAAAACTCTTTTTTCAATCTTTCAAACTGCTTTCTCTCCCCGGAAAAAAATAAATTTCTGCTCTCCTTTATTCTGATATAGCGTATCTTCGGCTGTATCAGAGCATTTCAAGGGGAAATTCTCTCCAGCTTTTTCCGTACCAGTTGGCAGTCCCCTCTATTTTTCACCGGGGGGGCATAGACGGCGGCAACGGTGTGCCCCGGCACTTTTTGCAGTCACAGCGGCACGGTTCTTTTTTCCTTGAAAGCAAGTGAACTTATCAAGGAGTGAGTGTCAATTTATCGACCAGTACTGTCCGCCCCTGATAATTAGTGCAGAAGTCAAATTTTTCAGGATCCAGGCCGAAGAGATGAAGACGCCGGGTCAGTTCTTCAATAACTTTCTGATCGCATGGCATTTCTCCGGGCATCTGCTGGTGAATAAAACCGCTGTCAGGCTCCAACCCCACTGTATTGAGCAGAGGAAGAGGATACAGAGAGTACATAAAGTCATTTTCCCAGATTTTCTGAGCGGTCTCTTTTGAAAATTTTTTCCGGAGAGTATGATCAAGGGAATAACAACCTTCATACGGAAGTGTTTTGCGCAGTACTCCTCCCTTCTCCTCTTTTCTCTCTTTATGGAAAAGTTTCAACTCTTCAGGCAAGCTGACGCGCGTAATATAATGGGGAAGAAAAGCCATCATATCTTTATACAACTGTTCCGGTGCATGAGGCGCCAGAATGGCAAAAATCGGCATCAATTC
>JAGBWB010000148.1 GCA_017629975.1 Lentisphaeria bacterium | reverse complement strand
CTGCCATCGTGGTTATTACTGTCATTACCGGCGGCGATACTTTTATGGGAATCATCAGCGCACTGACCGGTATCCTGTATACACTTCTTGCCGGCAAGGGCAAAAGCAGCTGTTACCTTTTCGGCGTCATCAACTCTTTTCTCTACGGACTCATTTCTTTTCAGAGCCGCATTTATGGCGATATGGTACTCAACTGGGGATATTATCTGCCCATGCAGTTTGTGGGGATCTATTTCTGGATGCGCAACTACAATCCGGAAAAAGGCGAAGTCCGGAAACGAGTTCTCTCCTGGCCTCTGCGGGGCGCCGGTCTGCTCGTTACTCTTCTTGTCTGGGGAGGCGCTGCCATTGTGCTTGAGCGCTTCAATGCCCGCGCTCCGCTGCTTGACAGTGCCACAACTGTGCTGAGCCTCCTTGCCATGGTGCTGAGTGTCATGCGCTGCTTTGAACAATGGATCTGCTGGACTCTGGTCAACAGCATCAGTATTTTCATGTGGGCGCAAGTCTACCGTGAATCAGGCAACTCCATTGCCACACTTCTTATGTGGGTGATATTTCTTTTGTGCGGTCTCTATTTCGGTTACTGCTGGTACAGGGATGCAGAGGGGAAAAGAGGATGAAACAGTATGTGATCATGGCTGCCGGGGATTTTCCGGTGCATCCCGAACCCCTTGCTGTTTTGAAGAATGCAGATGTCCTTGTTGCATGTGACAGCGCTGCCGCCGGGTTGGTTGAGCGGGGAATCAGATTTGATTACGTTGTCGGCGATATGGACAGTCTCAGTGAAAAGTACCGTGAGCTGCTCAGAGAAAAACTGATCCATATCCGGGAACAGGATACCAATGATCTGCAAAAGGCGTTCCGTTTCACCAGGGAGCTGTGCGTTCCCGGGGATCGGATTACGATCCTCGGAGCCGCAGGAAAGCGCGAAGATCATACCATCGCCAACATTTCACTTCTGACAGATTTTGCTCAGAGCCATCCTGAAATCAGGATCCTGACAGATACGGGCGTATTTTTTCCTGTTTTGGAGTCAGGGGAGTTTCCCTCATTCCTCGGGCAGGCGATCTCAATTTTCAATCCCGGATGTGATCCGGTGCTGCTCAGCAGCGGCGGTTTGGTCTATCCTCTTGACAAACTTAAACTTTCCAAGTGGTGGACTGCTTCTCTCAACAAAGCTGCGGCAGAGAGTTTTACCCTTTCGTTTGAAGGGGAACACAAGGACGGTGTCATCGTTTTTGCTGTATACGCAGAATAAAATTTCTCTTTCAAAAAAATTTGACTTTCCGGCATATTGCACTACTTTGATTCGGTGGAGGGAAATTCTTCCCCCCGGATCAAGAGAGGAGAAAGTCTATGAAAAACATTGCCGGAACTTTTACCGAAACCAATCTGCTTCGCGCTTTCGCCGGAGAATCCCAGGCTCGCAACCGCTACACCTATTTTGCCTCAAAAGCCCGTAAAGAGGGCTACATGCAGATCGCAGACATTTTTACTGAAACTGCCGATCACGAAAAAGAACACGCTGAACGCTTTTTTAAATTTCTCAATGGCGGTGAAGTTGAGATCCGCGCCTCTTTCCCAGCCGGAACTATCGGAAATACCGCCGAAAATCTTGCCGCCGCTGCTGCGGGAGAATATGATGAATGGAACAATCTCTATCCCAGTTTTGCAGAAACCGCCAGAGATGAGGGATTCAATGAAATCGCCCGCTGCTTTGAGTTTATCAGCGTTTCAGAGAGACAGCACGAAAGGCGTTACCGTGCCCTTTTAAAAAACATCACCTCCGGCACCGTGTTTGCACGGGAGCGGGAGGTGATGTGGCGTTGCCGCAACTGCGGTTATCTGCACTACGGCAAGCAGGTGCCGGAACAGTGCCCGGCCTGCCAGCATGAAAAGGGATACTTTGAACTGCTGGCAGAAAACTGGTGATCAGTTAAGCTCGTTGATCAACTCTTTCAGGCGGCGCAGATTGAGTTTGCCGCTGCCGAGAATGGGGAGCTCATCGATCTCAACGAAGTCATCCGGTTTGGGGATCCAGAGATTGGGGAGCTGAAGTTTCCGCATTTCTTCAACAACTTCTTCCGGGACGAAGTCGTCAGACGCATAGAAGACCACAAGTTTTTCGCCTTTCTTGGGGTCGGGCTTGCCCATGACGG
Source organism: Lentisphaeria bacterium (assembly GCA_017629975.1). Classification (GTDB taxonomy): domain Bacteria; phylum Verrucomicrobiota; class Lentisphaeria; order Victivallales; family Victivallaceae; genus UBA1784. The sequence continues at coordinate 2,018 of JAGBWB010000148.1, read as the reverse complement.
CGACTTCCCGGTTTTCTCTTTTGCGGATACCCATGATTGCCTCTTCCACACCTTCGTGGGGAACCATTTCACCACCGATTTTGCTGAAGCGTGAAGCACGGCCGGTGATGTAAACGTAACCGTCGGGATCCATATAAGCGATATCGCCGGTGTCATAATAACCGTTTTGCAGAACAAGTGCAGTCTGTTCAGGATCGTTGAGGTAACCTTTCATAACGATACCGGCTTTGACCTGCATACGGCCGGGATTGCCGGGTTCAAGTTCAACTCCGGTCTCCTGATCCACGATGCGGATGTGGATACTGGGCAGTCCGCAGCCGATACTGCCGGGACGGTCCGCGCGGGTTCCAAGATCAAAGATGGAGTTGTTCAAGTTGATGGTCACGATGGGTGAAAGCTCAGTGCATCCGTAACCTTCAATAATGTCTCTTCCGAAGTTTTCACGGTAGCGGGCGGCAAGTTCAGAACGGAGCTTTTCAGCACCCGTGATCATCAGACGCAGAGTTGCAAAATCTTTGGGTTCAGCTTTTCGCATGTAGCTCTGCAAAAAGGTGGGGGTGGCGGTAAGAATAGTGATCTTATTCTTTGCCACCATCTTGACCACACCGGCGGAGTCAAGAGGATTGAGCACATAAGCCACAAGAGTATTGCCCACTGAGGGGAACGCCACGCCGATCATGAAGCCGTAGGCATGGAAGAGGGGCAGGTTACCAGCGATACGGTCTTTGGGAGTCCAGGCAATAACGCGGATAAAGGCATAGATGTCGCAGTTCAGATTGCGGTGGGTCAGCATGACCGCTTTGGGCTTTCCGGTGGAACCGCTGGAAAAGAGCAGCACAGCCTGATGACGCAGGTTGAAACAGCTCAGAGGGGAGATCTTGCGCGCCAGTGAACGCCAGGAGTGGGTCAGAACCGTCAGAATAGCCTTGCGTTTGTCGCTCTTGGTAATGGAGGGCGCCACATCTTCAAGACAGATCATTTCAGGAGTCTGTTCCCACTTGATCTTGTCAAGGAATCTGCGGCTGGTAAGGATCGTTTTGATACCGGCACGGTGGCATGAATCAAGAGCCACATCCTGACCGAGACTGTAATTGATCATGGCAGGGGTACGGTCCGCCATCAGCACACCCAGAGTGACAGATGAAGCTGCCGTGGAGTTGGGCAGAAGCACACCCACATGGATTCCGCCCTGATTCAGTTCACGAACCTTTTTAGAGATTAAAGTAGCACGGATAAGCATTTCAAAGTTGCTGACACCGCCGCCCTCATCAACGAATACCTTTTTAAAGGGGCGTTTCTTTGCCTGTTTGATAAAGGCGGTATGGATGGGGAGCTCCCCGGGCTGGGGACCCATTTCAACATCGGCGCCGAGTTCAGAGATCCGCTGACGGAGCATGAATGCTGACAAGCCGGGATCAACAGGAGTTCCCACTGCAATGGTGATGTCAACGGGCCAGACATAAGGAAGAGTCAGGCGCAGTTTTCCCTGATGGATGGAGAAAAGACGGCCGCGGAGCATTCCGATACGGACCGGGATCACAGAACTTTCAACATCTTTAGGGAGCAGATGGGAAACGCCGGAACGGAAACGCATGATGTTGCCGTTTCCGGAAATCGCACCTTCAGGGAAGATACAAACCATTTCGCCTTTGGCAAGACGGGCGCGGATATCTTCAAAAAAACGGGTCATGGCTTTGGCATGGCGTGTATTGGGCACGCTGATGACACCGAGAAGCTTGAAAAAAAGCCGGATGGGCATAAAGTCAACCACAGAAGTGTGGACCATGAAACGGACACGCCGGGGAGAGATCGCCTGGATGAGCACCATATCGATCATTGAGATATGATTCGATACCAAAAGCACCGGACCGGACTTCGGCAGATTCTCAACTCCGAATGTTCTCAACCTTATAAATGTGCAGCGTAAAAGAAGCGCCACAAACTTGAGAACATAATAAGGGGAACACAGCGCACAACCGCAGGCAAAAAATGCCAGCACCAGAAAAATAATTTCTCCT
>JAGBWB010000147.1 GCA_017629975.1 Lentisphaeria bacterium | reverse complement strand
AAGGATTGATTATGGACCGTTGCTCTTTTTCCCGGATGGTCCGGGAACGGGTGCTCCGTCTTGACGGAGCCACCGGAACTGAACTTGCCAAACAGGGAATGCCCCCCGGTGTATGTCCGGAAAAATGGGTGACGGAAAATCCTGAGGCTCTTTATGCTGTCCAGCGTGCCTATGTGAACGCCGGCAGCAACATCGTTTACGCCCCGACTTTCGGTGCCAATCCTTTTAAACTGGCCGAGTTCGGCCTTGAAAAAAGGTGTCGTGAGATCAACGCCGCCCTTGTGAAAATTTCACGGACGGCTGTGGATGGCAAGGCCATGGTATTCGGAGATATGGCTCCCACCGGAAATCTGGTGGAGCCCTTTGGCGAACTTCCTTTTGAAGAGTGTGTCAGTGCCTATAAAGAACAGGTGCAGGGACTTCTTGACGGGGGCGTTGACGGCTTTGTGATCGAGACCATGCTTGATCTTCAGGAATGCCGTGCCGCTTTGCTGGCGGTTCGGGATCTTGCTCCTGAACATCCTGTCATGGTCACTATGACCTTTGATGAGTCAGGGAAAAGCCTGACCGGATGTGATCCGGTGAGTGCTTTGATCTGTCTTCAGGCTCTGGGGGCAGATGCTTTCGGATGCAATTGCTCCGTCGGCCCTGAAGCCATGGGCCGTGTCATCTCACGTATGAAACCCTATGCCCGCATTCCTCTTATTGCCAAACCCAATGCGGGACTTCCCCATCTTCAGGGGGATAAAACCGTCTTTGATCTGGGGCCTGAGGCATTTGCCGCCGCCGCTGCCGGACTTATTGCTGCCGGTGCTTCCATTGTGGGCGGATGCTGCGGAACGACTCCGGAACATATCGGTGCTCTTGACAAACTTCTGGGAGAGACCAGGGGCGAAATCGGGGAAGGCATCACCGGTGTTGTCTCTTCCTCAGGCGGATTCTGCCGCATTGCTCCGGGGGAACCCTTTGCCCTTATCGGTGAAAGGATCAATCCTACGGGAAAAAAGGCTCTTCAGGCGGAATTGCGCAGCGGTTCTCTGGAAATGGTGCGCTCCTTTGCCCGGGAACAAACGGAGCAGGGGGCAGCTTTGCTTGATGTCAATCTGGGTCTTTCCGGGATTGATGAAACTGCTATGATGCGCAAGGCCGTTTCCGAGCTTGCGGTGCTGGTTCCCAATATGCCTCTTGCCATTGATACAACTTCTCCCGAGGCGGCTGAAGCTGCCTTGCGGATCTACCCCGGACGGGCACTTTTCAACTCCATCAGCGGTGAGAAGAAAAAACTGGAACAGGTGCTGCCTGTGGTGAAACGGTACGGGGCTCTGCCTATTTTGCTGCCTCTCACCGATGAGGGAATACCTGTGACAGGCGAAGGCCGGATCAAAGTTTTGAACGATCTTGTCAAAGCTGCCGGAGTTGAGGATTATATCGTTGACGCACTGGTTATGACTGTCGGTGCCGATTTGAATGCCCCCCGGGCCGCCATGGAGGTTATTGAATATGCCAATGACACCCTCGGAAAAGGAACCACCTGCGGCCTTTCCAATGTGAGTTTCGGCTTGCCGGGAAGACCTGCTGTCAATGCGGCCTTTCTGGCTCTTGCCGCAGGGAAGGGGCTTTCTTCAGCCATTGCCAATCCCTGTGCCGCAGGTATCATGACCACTGTTGCCTCTGCCGATGCTCTGCTGGGACATGATCCCAAATTTGTCCGCCTGACAGCTCTTGGTGCAACAGACAGCGCTGTGGCTGCGGCAGCCGGAAAACAGGGAAAAAGGGAGCTTTCTCTCTTTGATGCCGTCCTTGCCGGAGAAGAGGATCTTGCCCTTGCGGCTTTGAAAAAACTTCTTGAAAGCGGTACGGATCCTTTGAAGATCGTGGATAATATTCTTATTCCTGCAGTCAATGCTGTGGGGGAAAAGTTTGAGAAAAAAGAGTATTTTCTGCCTCAGCTTATGTTCGGTGCCGCCGCCATGCGCAAGGCCATGGAATATTTGAAGCCTCTGCTGCTCAAAGCTCAGAGTGACCGTCCCGCAGGACCTGTCTTCGTCATGGCGACGGTGGAGGGGGATATTCACGATATCGGTAAGAATATTCTGACACTGCTTCTGGAAAATTACGGTTTTACCGTTATTGATCTTGGAAAAGATGTTCCCTGCAGCAAAGTTCTTGAATGTGCTTTGGAAAAGAAGGCCTCATTTATCGGACTTTCTGCTCTGATGACCACCACCATGCCCCGGATGCGGGAAATGGCGGAACTGCTTGCCGAAAAGAAAATCGACATTCCTCTCTTTGTGGGGGGGGCTGCTGTGGATGAAGAGTTTGCCCGTTCTATCGGTGCATTCTATTCACCCGATGCCATGGGCACTGTCCGCATGGCTTTGGAAATGAAAAAATGAAATTCGCTCTTTGCCTCGGCGGAAACATCGGTGATGTGAGATCCCGTTTTGACGGGGTTGAAAAAGCCCTTGCCGCCTTTGGGGTCAAAGAAATCCGCAGGAGCACTGTTTATGTGACCGCTCCTGTGGGATGTGTGCCGGGAACACCGGACTTTCAGAATCAGGCTCTTACCGGAGAGTGCAACGCTGCTCCGGAAGAGCTTTTTGCTTTGCTGCAGCGTCCGGAACGGCAATACGGCCGTCCGGCGCTTCATTCGAGTCAGGAATCCCGGACTCTTGATTGTGATGTGATTTTGTGGGGGGAGGAGTGTATCTGCAGCGACATTCTGACAGTTCCCCATCCCAGAGCACGTATGAGGCAGTTTGTTCTTGAGCCTCTGGCTGAGATCGCTCCGGAAATGAAGTTTCCGGATGGTATGACGGTTGCTCAGGCCTGGGCCGCTTTGCAAAAGGATCTTGCATAAAGGGAGAGACTGTTGTCTCTGGCTCCCATAATAACGATCAGATCCCCCGGTTCTGCCTCAGAAAGAATGTGTGTGCGCAAACTTTCCCGGTCATTTGAAAAGTGGTATTGCTCCGGGGCTGACGCAATACTTTTCCATTGTGCAATGACCTCGTCAGATGTGGGCTTGAAACTTGAAGTTCCTCCGGCATAGAAAGGCGGGAGCATGAAAAAGTGATCCCCTTGCCGCAGGGTTTTTTCAAGGGTTTCCAGAAGTTCATCCCGGAAAAATCCCAAAGGACCGAATCCGTGGGGCTGGAAAACAGTGAAGATCCTGCCGGAGGTGATATCGGAAAGCATTT
>JAGBWB010000146.1 GCA_017629975.1 Lentisphaeria bacterium | reverse complement strand
GATTCTGAAAAGAGATGTAAAACATTCTGCTCTCAATGGGGACCGCCGACGCTCTTCAGCGGAGTGATTGTTGCGTTGGGAACAATTTGTGCCCTCTGGCGGCAGGATATTGGAGCGTTTTCCATCATGGCTGCGTTGGGCATCCTTTTGTGGCTTTTCCTTTTCTGGCGGGTGCGGTTTGAAGAAACTTATGCCACGATTTACTATTGCACCTTTATTCCTGTCAGGATTCATTATGCAGAAATAAATCGTCAGGCATACTTTTATCAGAAGTATAAAAAACAGGAAGTGCCTGCTGCAATCCATTTTTATTTGCGTTCCGGCAAGATCAAATTCTGGAACATCAATCTTTTTTCTCCGCAAACAGCACAAAACATCAAAAACGAATTGGAAAAACGCATCAAGGCAACAGAGAGCCCGCGGAAAATTCCGGATATCCAATTGTGGGCAAATAACATTTTGCATTCCGGCAATGCCGTAAAAATCATCTTGGGGGGGGCAGCTGTTATCACTTTGGGACTTGGCGTATGGGAAATGACGGAGCAGCTGATATGGGATAACTATATAAAAGCGTGGGATAAAGTTGACGGGATCATTCTCAAAAACACCACAAAACGGATTTCCAAAGGAAAAAGAACCGAAGAAATCGCTGATGTGGAATATAAATACAGCTATAAAGGCAAACAATATTACGGAACCAGGATCGTATATGGCAGTGACACATTTCCGGCTTTGAAAGCCGGTTCAAAACGTCGGGTGATCGTGAATCCGGAAAAACCGCACGAATGTGCCATCATGTTCTGGTATCGGGGAAAATGGGGCTTGCTCCGCTGGGTGAAATGTGTTTTCTTCTATCTGGTCTCACTTGGATTTGCAATTGCTTTTTCATGCACCTTTTTTCAAAAGAAAATAATCATCCCGGAAACGTTGAAAAATTATATAAACTCTATCCCTGCAGAACGCTTTTATGCAGCGATTGACATGGAGCGGTCGGCTGTTGCGCTTAACAGTATAGAACTGCGGCAGAAAATGGAATATCTGCAAAATTTCCGTTATGGAGTCATTCGGAATAATGTTTCAAAGTTCACTTATATTATTGGGAGCGTATTACTGCTGCTCGCGGTGACGGCAGCTGTTTTTATTCCCTTGTGCTGGATTGCAGTTGTTATTATCGGATTTGCTGCATATTCGCTCTCCATTCCCCGGATGACCGTATTTGATTTTCAGGCGAAAAAGTTTTTTTACTGTAAGAGCTTTTCCCCGGAAAAAGCAGAAAAAATGAAAGCATTGTCTTTTGCCCAAGTGCATCACTTGAGCTGTACAGCATTCTCCAGCGGAAACTCCGGTCAATTCATCGGCGTATTGGCAGTAACGCACGATGGTGAAAAATTGCCGCTTTTCAAAGTTACAGGAAAACGCCTTGGTTTGTTGTTTGAACTGCTGCCGGAACTTGCAGAAAAAATGGGACATCTTCCTATTTCTTACTGAATCCGTTATCCGCCTCAGAATTTGACTGGGCAAAATGCCGCGCAGCCGGTGCAGCGGCAAAAAATCTCAATTATATTTATCCCCTGCGCTTAATGATTTCTTAATTTGAGGAGACCAGTTGAAAAGAACCATCCAAGGAATGAATGCGTTGGGATTGTGGTTCAGCAGACCGATCTGAAAGCCGTTTTCGGATTCGTTGAAAACTCCGATTTGCAGCAGATTACGGGAGTTTCCGGGGCGATGAGAACGGCTTATGTTGACAAGGCCGATGGAAACCGCTGAAAAATCATCCCAGCAATTGTATAATGCAAGTGAGCAGCCGTAATTATTACCGCCAAATGAAGCGCCGCTGATATTGAGGCCGTAAAGTTTGCCGCTGCCCATAATGAGACCGAAACTTGCTCCGTATAACTTTTCCTGAAATGCCAAAGGCGAACTTGCAAGATGTATGCCGCAGATTTTTACATCATCGTTGAAAAGCATCAAAGGCCACATGGTCAATTGCAGGGGAGCGGCTTTTGAACGGAAGAGGGGCTGCCCCATAAAAACGATTGCCGGATTATGGGCATAAAGCTCCAAACTCAGAAGCATAACCGGCAACAGCGACAGACTTTTTTTCCACATTCTTTTCGTTCCCTGTAAATTTGGTATCCCTGTTCCGCCATAATATAATGCCAGGGGGGATTTTTGTCAAGAACGGTTTCATTTCAACACTTGACAAAGGAATAAACAGACGCTATATTATCGCCAACTGTAATGAGAGGCATATAAGGGTTATGAACTCAAAAATAAAACGGAACATCCTTTTGACCGTGATCTTTATGGCGGCGGCAGCTTGCGTCCCCGGGATTTTATTGGCAGTTTCATGGATTTCGCAGAGTTGCGGCTTTCTTGTGTATATGATCATGCCTTTGTATGCATTTTTGTGTTTTCTCATCCTTGTATGGGGGAGCTGTCAGGTGGTATGGGAACTCCCATGCAGAAAGAGCTTGAGAGGCCTTTACTTTTTTCTGTGGCTGGTATTTTACCCGGCTCTCTGTCTGGGATGGCTTTGGATGAATTTTTTCGTTCTGATGGCTTTTTTCCGCATTCACTGAAAAATTTCCCAAAAAATCCCCGGAAGCATTTTTTTTGTTGCTCAAGTATCAAAAAAGGAGGCGAAAACGCTTTTTTACTGAAGAAAAATTTTTTTTGACTTGATAAAACGCTGTTCCGGTTGTATACTATGAAATTGACAGGATCGAAGTCTCCTGTGGTTCCATGGCGAAATGCCTGATTAATCAAAGAAAAGAATGGAAAAAATGACAACAAAAGTATTCATTGACGGGAAGGCCGGTACGACCGGACTTCGTATTTATGAACGGCTCCAGATCAGAAAAGACATCCAGCTGCTGACTCTTTCTGATGATGAACGCAAAGATCCCCAGCGCCGCCGTGAAATGCTCAACGCATGTGACATCGCTTTCCTCTGTCTGCCTGATGACGCTTCCCGCGAAGCTGTGGCAATGATCGAGAATCCTGATGTGGTGGTTCTTGACACCTCAACGGCCCACCGTACACTGGATGACTGGGCATACGGATTTCCGGAGCTTTCCCCTGAGTTCTTTCAGAAAGTGGCAAACTCCAAACGCATCGCGGTCCCCGGATGCCATGCCAGCGGTTTCATCGCTCTGGTCCGTCCTCTTATTGACGCCGGGATCATTTCAGCAGACGCTCTGCTGACCTGCCATTCTCTGACCGGTTACAGCGGCGGCGGCAAAAAGATGATCGCTGAATATGATGATCCGGAACGCCCCGCGCTCTTTGAAGCACCCCGTCAGTACGGGTTGACTCAGCAGCACAAGCACCTGAAAGAGATGGTGAAGATCTCCGGATGTGCAAATGCTCCTGTTTTCTGCCCCATCGTTGCAGACTATTACAGCGGAATGCTGGTGACGGTGCCCCTTTTCAAGGCGCAGCTGTGCAGCGGAAAAGGTGTGGAAGATATCCGCAATGTGTACCGCAACCTCTATAACGGCAATATGGTTTTTTACGCCGAAGAGGCCTCTGAGGGCGGATTGCTTTCAGGGAACGCCATGAGCGGCAAAGACTCCATGCAGATCATGGTTGAGGGCAATGATGAGCGTATTCTGCTTCTTGCCCGCTACGACAATCTGGGCAAAGGCGCCTCAGGTGCCGCCGTTGAGTGCATGAATATCGTTATGAAGCAGCCTTGCGAAACAGGTTTGGATCTCTGAACTCTGTGACGGAAAAGTGCAAGACGTAAAAACTTTCTCTCCACAAGCAGGGCAGGGCGTCCCGGACTATTTTTGAGCCTGAGCCGCCTGACTCTTTCCGCCTTGTGTCTCTGCGGGAGGCGCGGCGGTGAGACTCTGAGAAAAGCGGTCACTTCTTCCGGTGAGCTGCAAGATATTTTTGAGAAAGTTTCTGCCGTAAAAAAGCGCCCCTCTCTTTTTCAGAGAGGGGCGCTTGATTTTTGTGGGGGGAGGGG
>JAGBWB010000145.1 GCA_017629975.1 Lentisphaeria bacterium | reverse complement strand
TTATCATGGCGTCTTTCCCTGGCCGGAAGATGAAAATGAAATACTCTGGTTTTCACCGCCCGCAAGAGGAATCGTAAACATAGAGGAGTTCCATATTCCCCACGGAACTGTGCGGGAACTGAAAAAGAAGAAGTGGCGCCTTGAAATTGACAGAGCCTTTGATCAAGTTATTGAAGAATGTGCTGCCGCTTACCGTCCGGGGCAGGGCGGCACCTGGATCACGCCGAAGATGATCCGCGCCTACAAATCGTTTCACCGCTGCGGACATGCTCACAGCTTTGAGACCTATAACGAAAGCGGCACCCTTATCGGCGGCTTGTACGGTGTTCATGTGGGAGCGGTCTTTTGCGGGGAGAGTATGTTTTTCAAAGAAAGCTGCGCCTCAAAGTTCGCTCTGGCGGGAATGTTCAGATTTCTCAAATCCGCAGGAGTCAAGGTGGTAGATACCCAGATGGTGACGCCGACACTCGCTCTTTTCGGAGCAAAAGAAATTTCAAGAGATGAATACTGGCAGAAACTTGAAGCGTTGAGAGATGAAAAGATTCTCTGGTAAAGGAACTCTTCAACAGCAGCAGGAATCTACTTTTTGCTTTTTTTCCAGATAAAGCCGCAGACAGCCACCCCGAAAACGGCGAAAATAAGAAAGGTTCCTCCTTCCATGAGCAACTGTCCCCAGGGGATTTCTCTGCTGCAAACAGCCCGCTGAGGTGTTGACGGATCGACAAAGCAAACTATTTTTCTGCCTGGAGGATTGTTTCTGACGATGCGGAACTTTTCTGAAGAACCTCTGGAAAAATCTCTGGAAAAGGCACTGTAAATCTCAGACGTGTAGAGTTTTCCTTTGAAAAGATACTGGTAACAGATTTTTGCCCGGTAAACGGTGTAGTGACCGTTTTTTGAACGGCGTCTGGCGTTTTCAACTTGACTTTTAACAACAACGGCGGGAACCTCTTTCCAGTTGCGGCTGTTGAAGTTTTCAATAAGAGGACTCAACGCATTGGTGTAAAATCCGCCGACTCCGACGGAACCGAAAATAAATAAAAAGAGAAGGCCCAGCCATCGGGGAGCCGGGTTGCTTTTTTTTGCCGGATCCGGCTCACATTCTTTCAAGGGGACATTCAGTTTCTCTGAAAGCATTTCTGCGGCTTTACGCATCTGTTTCAGATCAGAACTGTCTGTTACATGGACACGTTTCAAATCGTCTGTAAACAAATTCAATTCCAGAACCGTCCGTCTGGAGCCTTTGCCGCCGTAAACTGTTTTTAAAAGGAGTTGGATCGCAGTGATCTTTTTTAAGGGCAGATAATCTTTAAGAGTGGAAAAATCACCGTACCGGGGCTTCTTTCTGTCGTTGTAAAAACATCCATTACTGAAGTCAAAGGTGGGAATATTCCTGTTACACCAGTATACGATCCCAAAGATCGTCAGAGCGAAAGCAGGGAAAATCAGAAAAATCAAATGGAAAAATGCCACAGGCAGAGTTGGCAGCAGTACAACGGTTGTAATTAAAACAAAAATCAGTCGGTTGTGTCTGAAACGCCAGCACGAAGGATCCCGGGTATCCAAAACTCTTGGCATACCGCTTTTATTCGGGCGCATGGGGCGCTCATTGGCAAAACTGATAAGGCGTTCCGGTTCCATCTTGCATTGTTCAAGTGTATTAAGACACAAAAAAGCTCCCGATGTCAAAACCGGGAGCTTTCGTAATCAACCAAATGGTTCAAATTACATTTCAACCGGTTTGGTTTTGGGAAGTCCGAGAACTTTGTCCTCAGCAATGCGGCCGGAATCCCGGAGCACATTGATGCGCTCATAGCGCTTCATGACGTTACGGACTTTGCGGATCTTGCCGCCGACGCGGAGACTGGGATGCTGGGACATTGTATACCTCGCTTCTTTTATGTTAATAATTGTTGTTTGTTTACTATTATTTACTAAATATACACCCAACTTTACCAAATGTCAAGCGTGAAAAGCAGGAATTCTTTCCAAAATTTCTTCTACATAACGTTTTTCCCCGATATGATTGGCAAAAACGCTCTCCTTGCAGAACTGGTAGGCACAATCAGGCGAGGAGTGGGTGTCGCTTCCGGCGGTTGACAAAAGACCGTGATCCTTGCAGTACTGACGGTAGAAGGGAGTCAGTTCAACAGGCACTGAGGGATGGGCGCACTCAATACCGTCAAAGTCCAGCATTTCGCGCAGTTCGTCCATGCGGTTCAGGTCGTTGATCTTGAAATAGCCTCTGGGATGGGCGATAAAGACCAGTCCGCCGGCGCGCTTGACGGCGGGGAGCACAAAGTCATATTCGGGGTAGGGGGGCAAAGAGAAGTTGGAGTTCCAAATCAAATTGTTTTTGGTATCAGCGTCGGGAAAGAGTTTCTTTTCTTCAATAAGATACTTATTCTGGACGCCGTTCTGGACATGGGTGATGCCTTGAACATCAATGGTTTTCTGGGGGCGGTAGCGCTTCAGCAGGATCTCGCGCTCCTTGCGGGTGTAGGGGTAGCCCTCAACAGAGAGCAGCGCGCAGAAAGCGTCGCCGTAATTGCGCTGCCAGTTGTGGTAGGCGGCGAAGACCTGCTGAAGTTCCGGAGTCGGCACCAGGGGCAGCCCCAGACAGACCATATCAAAAGTGCCTTTGGGGCTGTGGACCGTCAGCTCTGCTGCGGGAATGTAGCCGACCTGAGGATACTTTTTTGCAGCTTCCACAACTTCAGGCAATGAATCCATCTGGTGGTGTTCCGTAATGGCAATGTGGCTCAGCCCCAGTTTTGCCGCCTGGGCAAAGTAGGTTTCCACTGGGCAGGTGGCATCGTAACTCCAGCAGGAGTGAAGATGAAAGTCAAAAGAAGCGTGTTGTTCAGCCATGATCGTTACCTCTAACAGTTTTTTTACATAAAAAATAGGCGTTGAATGAAATATATCACGGCTCTGTGTATAATTCAAGGTGTTTTTTCTTGAAAAGAGGGGAAATAAGCGATATATTAACAGCGGCGCTCTCCGGTAAAGTTTTTCCTGGGAGGCGGATTCAAGAGTATCAGAGGAAGAGTTTTTATGGATGAGTGGATGATCGTACTCCTTGCCGGGTGCATTGTATTTACGACCTTTACCGTTGAGGGGATCGCCGGATTCGGCGCAACTGTCATGGCTCTTCCTTTTATTTCCATGCTGATCGGCCTTGACAAGGCTGTGCCCATGCTCTCTTCACTCAGTGTGCTTCTTTCCATCTTTATCGTTTCGAAATCATGGCGGAACCTTGACTTGA
>JAGBWB010000144.1 GCA_017629975.1 Lentisphaeria bacterium | reverse complement strand
TTTCATTTTTTTCCTCTTTTCTTTTTAGTTAGAGATTCTTTTTTTGAACTGCTTTATAACTTTTTTTTCCGAGCAGTCCTGTACGAACTGTTCATATTTTACCTCTTTTTTAAAAATTTGGCAACAAACAAGGGTGAATTTTGTTTTTTTTGTCGGCAAAGTTGCAAATACTGCAACTTGTGTTGTAAAAAATTTATTTTCTCCCCGTTTGCTGGAAGATTTGCATGTTAAGGATGCAATATAAGGAAATCAAAGTAAAAGGATGAGGGGTTTTCTTGAAAAGACCCTGTTTTTGTAGTATAGTATGTAAAGTGCAACCCACATGAAATTTTTACAGAAAGGTCAGAAATCATGAGTTTTGCTGAAAATGCCAAAGCTGTCGTTGAACGTCTTTCACAGATCCGCATCGTTCCGGTGCTGGTTCTGGAAGAGGAAAACTCCGGTCTCAAGATGTGCGAGATCCTTCTTGAATGCGGTCTTCCTGCCGCCGAGATCACCTTCCGCACCGCCGCCGCCGCCGGAATCATTCAGAAAGCCGCAGTTCGCTTCCCTGAGCTCTACCTGGGCGCCGGAACCATTCTCAATACTGCTGACCTCCACCGCGCTTTTGATGCCGGTGCCAAGTTTGCCGTTGCCCCCGGATTCAACCCCACCGTGGTCAAAGAAGCTGTCGCCAACGGCTTTGCTTTCGCCCCCGGCGTCTGCACCCCCTCCGAAATCGAACAGGCCATGGAGCTGGGCTGCCGTTTCCTCAAGTTCTTCCCCGCTGAAGCCGCAGGCGGCGTCACCATGCTCAAGTCTCTCATCGCTCCCTACAAGCACATGGGCGTCCGTTTCATGCCCACCGGCGGTGTCACCACCGAAAACGTGAAGAACTATCTCGCTCTCAAAGAAGTCGCCGCTGTGGGCGGTACCTGGCTGGGCAAAGCCGATCTCATCGCCGCCGGTGAATGGGAAAAGATCGCTGACACTGTCCGCGCTGCTTCTGAAATGGTCAAAGCTCTGTAATCAAACTTGACTCCCCGGCGCCATGGATGCCCTTGAAGCTCTGAAACAATATTTCGGTTACGACCGGTTTCTTGACTACCAGCAGCAGATCGTTGAAAGGATCGCTGCCGGTGAGGAGCTTTGCGTCATCATGCCCACCGGCGCCGGGAAATCTTTGTGTTATCAGCTCCCGGTGCTGATGACGCCGGGATACGGCATCATCGTTTCCCCCCTCATCGCCCTGATGAAAGATCAGACCGATGCTCTCAATGCCAAAGGGATCCCTGCCGGGTGCATCAACAGTATGATCCCTTTTGCTGAACAGCGGGAGATCCTTGATGCCGCCGAATACGGCTCTCTCAAGCTGCTCTATGTGGCGCCGGAGCGCTTCGGTGTGCAGTTTTTCAAGGAATTTCTGCGCCGCTGCCCTCCGAAGATCCTTGTGGTGGATGAGGCGCACTGTATCAGTCAGTGGGGACACGATTTCCGCCCTGCCTATCTGAAAATCGGACAGGCGGCGCAGGAGTTTGATATCCCCCGGATCTGCGCTTTTACCGCCACTGCCACCCCCACGGTACGGCGGGATATAAGAAAACAGCTCCACCGGGAGGAGATGGAACTTTTTGTGGCGGGGTTCCGCCGTCCCAATCTCTCTTTCAAAGTCATAAAGGCATCAGGAGAAGCTGAAAAGCTCCGCATCATAAAGCAGCAGCTTGAAGAAAAGGTGACCACCATTATTTACGCCGCCACCCGGCAGGCTGTGGACAATTTGACTCAGCAGCTCCCCGGCGTCATCGGATATCATGCCGGTATGAGCGATGCCGAACGCAACGAGGCCCAGAGCCGTTTTATGAACGATCCCCACCCCGTCCTTGCCGCAACCAATGCTTTCGGCATGGGTATTGACCGCAAGGATGTCCGCAAGGTGATCCACTATCAGCTCCCCGGCTCCATAGAAGCCTATTATCAGGAGGCCGGACGCGCCGGAAGAGACGGGGAACAATCTGAATGTATTCTGCTTTTTGCCTATGCCGACCGTTATATCCAGCAGTTTCTCATTGATATGAACAATCCGCCTTTGGAAACGATCCGGCAGGTCTACTCCGCGCTCCGGCGCCGGGTGAAGAATACCGGCGTCAACCATATTGAACTCACCCTGAAAGAGCTTGCCGAACTTGCGGATATCAAATCCGACGGTCAGGCGGGCGCCGCGTTGAGCGTGCTTGAAAAGCTCTCTCTCATTTCCAGAGATTTCCAGCAGCACGGCAGGGGAACCATGCGTTTCACCGGGGATCTGCGTTCACTGGCGGTGATCCATCAGCTTGAATCCACCCAGCGTTCCCGCTTTATTTCCCGCTGCATCAAATATTACGGACCGAAACTCCTTGAGGGCAACACCTTTGCCATTGAGGAGCTTGCCGTTGTTTCAGGACTCAATACCGATCAGGTCAAAAGAGTCATCCGCGCCCTTGAGGGGGAGTGCCTTGAGTGGCAGGCCTCATTTTCCGGACGCGCCGTCACCCTGACCGATCCCGAACTCCTCATGCCCGATCTGGACCGGGAGGAAATTGAAGCCAAACGCTCCGCAGAAACCGCCCGTCTGGATGAAGTGGTGACCTATGCCTCCACCCACAAGTGCCGCCAGGCAGTGCTGATAGATTACTTCGGCGAAGATGTGACCTCATGGCGCTGCGGCTGCTGTGACATCTGTTCCGGGGAGAACAGCGCTTTGCGTTCCCCCACCCCTGAGGAAAACAGAGCCATCCGGATCATTCTTCTGTGTGCCGCCAACTTTGACGGACGCATCGGCGGCGGCAAATTGAGCAAGATCCTCACCGGAAGCGCCGAAATAGAATCGGCATGGATGAGGAATTCAGGGGATTTCGGGAAACTGAGCTCCTGGAAACTCAACACTGTTTCCGCTCTGATCCACTCTCTTGAACGCGCCGGAGCTCTTGAAAGAGTCGACCGCGAAGGATTCCCCTGTCTCAAAGTTTCTGAACTGGGGGAGGATGTGATCACTGGTGCCGCTGAAATACTCCTTGATCTGAGCGCCGATCTTTCAGGAAAAAGTTCTGAGCGTAAACCCCGGAAAGCGCCCGGAAAAACGGCTCTGCCCGGGAGAAGAACTTCCGGAGACAGCAGTCAGCTTTATGAAAGACTCCGCGCCATCCGGCAGCAGATCGCCGCTGCGAAAGGAGTTCCTCTTTACACCGTCCTTACCAACGCCGATCTGACCGCCCTTACGGAAAACTGTCCCCTGACGCCTGAAGAGGCGGTGAAACTTCCCGGTATCGGGGAGCGCAAGGCAAAACGGGTGCTTCCCCCTTTTCTGGAAGAGATCCGCAAATTCTGCGGCAAGGATTAAATTTCAGCTTCAACAACTGCCACTGAGGCGCCGGGGAGCGTGTATTCCCCTGTCGCAACAATGCGTTCAACAGGATCAAGGGCATGGGTGCAAAGCTCCATCATCTCAAGCTCCGGATCTGCGGAAATTTCCCACACTTTGAACTTTTTTACAGCTTTGCCATTGACGGCAAGCTCTATTTGCTGGGGCGTCCTGCGCTCCCTGTTCACCAGATGGCAGAAAAGTTTGTTCCCTGTGCAGCTGGCGGCGGCATCAACTGTAGTGCCTGCCGCTTCAACTTTGAGGGCGTGAGTCCCGATATGGTGACGGTAAAGTTTCGCTATGTGCCCCACCGGAAGCAGGTAGGGTCTGGAGCCGGGAACCCAGGCAGGCGCCGGAAGAATCACCGCATTGCTGTTCCAGCGGTTGCCCATGAAGTCGGCAAGAGTGGCGATCTCAATGACTTCCCCGTGGCGCTGAAGCGCGTTGAAGCACTCTCCATACATGACGCCCGCCGCCCAGCTTGCCATAAGTCCGGTGCGGTCGCGGCAGGTATGGACCATGTGTCCCTCGGTCATGGCAAGTTTTTTGCCGTAGGGAAGGACGCTTTTGTGCATGTATTCAAGGCGGTCGTTGAAATCCTTTGCCGCCTGCCGGAGCAGCGCCCAGGTCAGATCGGGATCTTTCCGGTATCCGTTGCCGTTGAGAAGTGCAAACTCTTCATCTCCGCCGAAGTGGTTGTGGAACGCCACAAGTTCAGCGCCATCTCCCGCTTCACAACACACATCGGCGGTCCAGTCAGAAAGCTCTCCGTTACGGAATCTTTCTTTCCACACCTGATTGGGACCGTCGCCCCAGACGATGATCCTGATGGAGGGATCTGCGGCACGCATGGCTTTGATAAATTCTGCCGCATGAAGAGCATTTTCGCGGGAGGTGAATCCCGGTTCTGTGAATGAGGGAGGCTGGTATCCTGTTTCATTGCCGATCTGCCAGTAGCGGACGTTGTAAGGCTCTTTCACGCCGTGACTCAAACGGAGTTTGTCGCCGGGGTCGTTGCAGTAGCGGATCCACGCCGCCGCCTCTTCCGCACTGCCCACCCTGTTGTCTCCCGGAACAGGTTCCATCCACTTTTTCTGCCCTTCGGACATAAAATTTACATTCAAAAGCAGTTCGGAGCCGATACTGCGGGTCAGTTGGGCAAGTTCATGGGTCCCCACCTGATTGAGGTAGATACCGTCCCAGCAGATGTTGTGCATGGGGATCCTGCGGGGACCTACTCCTTCGCGCCAGTGGTAATATGAGGCGAAACATCCGCCCCAGCGGATCATGGTGGGGGCCAGCTCTTTCAGAATCTCAATAACATGAGGCTGCCAGGTGTGGTTTTTAAAATCCCAGGCGGCATCAATAGAGCTGTCCGCCGTTCCCAGAGGTTCGGCAAACTGCATGAAAAGATAGGGCGAAAGTTCATAAAGGGGACGGGGATCAATGTGTAAAAGCATTATGGGGTACCTGTATCATTTTTTCTCTGTAAATATATTCACTTCCGGCGCCTGCCGGTAAAAGTTTCTCCCGCAGCATCAGTAGTGGAAAACACCACAGGTGTACCTTTGGGGGCTGTCTGCGTCATGCCGCTTGCTCATAAGTGTCTGTGTGTTCATCCATGTAGACAAGGAACGCCGCGGAGCCTTTCAAATGCCCCATGCCGGATTGGTGCAGTTGGAGCCGGTTCACAGTCACGGAATACTATACATCAATTTTTGTATAAGTCAAGAGTTTCTTTGAGTCCTTATTGAAATATGTGCATAAATTTGACTTTTTCCTCTCTGAGGTGTATATTTGACTTCAAACCTTTTACTTTACGGCGGGATGCCGTTATTTATCAGAAATCGGACTGAAAAACATGTTGAACAGTGCAGAACCTCTT
>JAGBWB010000008.1 GCA_017629975.1 Lentisphaeria bacterium | reverse complement strand
TGCTTGTCGAAAGCGCCTGCCTGATAACGGTAGAGCGCAGCTTTATCTGACGGGGTCAACACATTTGCATACTGTTTGAGCAGGGAGTCAACTTCCTTTACAAGCAGAGCAGGATCGTTTCTGCGGGCGACATTATCTGCCATAAGCAGCACGATCTTGGAACGGAGTGCTTGCTCCTGATCTTTTTCCGCCAGAAGTTTTTTCAGTTCCGCATCCGCCTCATTGAATTTGTTTTTCCAGATCAGGTTGCGATTGACGGTATTGATCTTTCCGTCAAAATCACGCATTGCCTTTGCCTGTTCCGGGGTCAGCTGTTTTCCCATGATCGCTTTCTGTTGGGCGTTTGCGGTTTTCCGGAAGGGTTCCTGAGCAGAAAGTTTGATCGTGCAGGCACTTTTCTGCACTGCAACGGGGGCTGCCGGAGCTTTGGCAGATGCGGCCTTTTCCGCATCCGCCTGACACGCCGTACCAAGAAGCAGGCAGGAAGTCAGGGCAGCCAGAGAGGGGATCATATAGTATCTGTTTTTCATAATCATCTTGTCTCCCTGATTATTTCTTCAAAAGTTTCTTGAGATCAAGGATGCGGGCGATCATTTCCAGACGGGCGGTATTCATATCCACCGACGCGGAATTGATCTCCGCCATGAACTGCAGAGCAGCTCTGCCCTGATATTCGACCTTGATGTCTTTGGAGTTGCACGCTTCCAGCGCAAGACGCTTGAGGAGTGTGGCATACCGGATGTCGTCGATCCCTTCCCGGAATCCTTCCCACTGGAGGGTATCGATCACGCCATCGCCGCAGCCGTAGGCAAAGACCATGGGCTTGTAGGTTTCAGAGCGGTCGTTGTACGGACCAAAGTGGTGTGCATAGTTACACAGGGCGCTGTAATTTGCCAGATAAGGCGCAAGACCGTTCTGGCGGCGATTGAACGCCGGATTTTCCGCGCCCACGTGCTGACAGGCATACCAAGCGACCCACGCTTTGCCGACCTCGTTCCACTTGCGTGTGGCAGCGGCATCTTCCGGGTCGCGGGCGGCATTGAAGAAACGGTAGGAGTGACCGCCGGTATAAAAAACCTGATCGCCGCCGGCAATGGCGAAGTCGAGACCTTCCCGCTGATAATCTTCAAAAAGTCCCAGATGCTGACGCACCCAGCCTGCACCGGGTTCGTCGCCGTAACCGAAGAAGATATTGGTCTTCGGTCCCAGCTTTTCGGTGTAAAGTTTGCGCTGGATTTTTGCATCCTGAATGCGGTCCATGCGGGTATCACCGATCCGGATGGGGAAACCACCCATGATGTAATCCATTCTCATACCGCAGCGGCGCATGACATCAATGGTAAACCAGTATTCATAATTGCTGGAGTTTCCGCGCACCCAGTGCATGGTCTGGTTGTGCTTGACCTGATTTTCCAGCACGTTGTAAAGCTGCTGCTTGGTCAGGTCCCGGTCACCGCCATTCAGGGATTCGATGATATCGAAACTGATATAGCTGTAAGAGGAAACGAGGAACGGCTTGTTCACATCGTAATACGCCGCAGGCTGGGGCAGTTCAAAGGGCAGCACCTTGATGGTGACCGGAATCGATCCGATGGCTGCACCTTTACGAACCATTGTGACGGCGCCTTTGTAAAGACCGGGAGTCTGTCCTTTCTTCGTGTGGACAGTGAGGAAGAACTGCTTGAACGCGCCCTTGTTCAGAGTCACGGGCTGGAGCGTGGCAGCGTCTTTGAAGTTGGGTCTCATGCTCTGGAAAGACTGAAATCTCTGCCAGGAGGGATCACCATAGCGGCGGTCAACTTCCCGGGGCGGTGTCAGCCAGAAATAGGACCGGGAGCCGTCTTTTTCCGTGAGGCGGGCATAGTTGGCGACTTTTTCCGTATCGACTTTGATCAGATCTTCATCGTTCAGGAGAAGTTCGGGGATCAGTTTCAGTTCGGTGTCGGCGAAGTAGCTCCACCAGCCGTTTTTGTTCTGATACCAGACCTTGATGACCTTGAGATCCAGCTGATCGGCGGGAAAAACCACGCCATTTTCGTTCTTGAACGGAGTCAGTTTGAATTCAACCTTGCCCAGTTCTTCCAGAGGATAGACGAGGAAGGAGCCGGGTTCGTATTCATCCTGCGCAGCAATGATCCGGACAGGAGAAACCGCTTTGCCATCAAGGGGATACGTCTCCGGAAGGCGCATGAGTTCGCTCATGGCAGGTACGGCATAGTAAGCCACTTTGCCCTTGAAGTCGGGATTTTTGTTGAGGTCGGCAGCCACGCGGGTTGCGGTAACGAATGCCATCTCATCCATTTTTTGGGGATTCAACGATTTCAGATAGTCTTTCAGGTACGGATTTTTCGCCGATTTTTCCTGAATGGGAAACTGCTTGAGACTATCCCGGTACATTGCGTCGGAAATCTTTTCCACCTGAGCTGATCCGCTCCACGGGATCAGGGACAGAAGAGAAAGAACCGCCGCATGCTTCCAAGTGAAGTTCATACGTTTTTCCTTTCGGTGTAAGTCTGTGGTTGGGGACCATCTTCAGTACAATAATTCGGACTGTTGAAAATTCAATATAACCTGTTGAAAAAAATCAAACTTTTTTTCGTTTCTGATTTGCATTTTTCCGATTTCGGTGTAAGAGTAAGAGCAGTCCCCGAATTCTTTTCAACTACAAGGAAAATTGCGCATCATGAAAAATGTGCCGAAGCGTTTGCGCCAGCAGCAGGATAACACTGCTCAACGCGGGCTGTTCTTTACAGAAAAAGCACGGTCGGATCAGTCAGTATTTTCACCGCAGTATATGACGGTGGCAAATGACATTATCAAGCGGATCTTTGACGGCGAGTACCGTCCGGCATCCAAGCTCCC
>JAGBWB010000143.1 GCA_017629975.1 Lentisphaeria bacterium | reverse complement strand
CCCCAGGTCATCTCAGAACGGAAACTGTCTGAACGGCTGGGTTCAATAAGAGAGTACTCTTTCCAGGTGGTATGACGTTTTTCCAGCTCCTGGGGATTGATCTCCACCAGCGCCACCTCTTCGCCGTAAAGTTCAGCGTTTCTGGCAAGTATTTCAGTAATAGGCATGATGTTTGATGCCCTTTCCTTAAATGGTTGATATTTTTTCTGTTATCTGTTTAATATACAGCCTGAAAAACATTTTTACAAGAGAACTCTCAATTCTGCGGGGAGAAAAAGCAGATAAAATCACTTTTCCGATACAGGGTCTCCCCTCCCTCTGACCGGAATCCGGGAGTTGCCTTCTTCTTCAACGGGGTAAATGCACACTATCAATCCTTTAACCCGCCTTGAAAAGGAGGAATTTTTCTTCCGGAGCGTTTGGAATAATGAACAAAAAATTCACTGTTTATCTTGAATTCAATGGGGTTGCGCGATTGACAAGAGAGTTTTTCAGTGCTATATTATAGGAACTGTTTGTTTGTAAAACCCCCGGGGTCGGGTCTGTGCTTGACTGCTCCGGAGCAAAGCCAGGGTTTTCAGCAGTCTTTGATTCAACTTTTTTTAAGGAACGATGTCGTGAAAGAATTGAAAGTCGGAGTTGTCGGATTCGGCACAGTCGGCGCCGGAGTGGTGGAGAACCTGTTGCGTAACCGCGAAGTGATCGCAAAACGCACAGGCGTTATGCTCACCTTGACCTGTGTGGCTGACCTTGACACTACTACCGACCGCGGCGTCGCACTTCCTGAAGGAGTCCTTTGCAGCGATGCCGCGGAAGCCATCAGACGCTCCGATATCGTTGTGGAACTGGTGGGTGGAACCACTTTTGCCAAAAAACTGATCCTTGATGCTCTCAACGCCGGAAAAAGCGTGGTCACTGCCAACAAGGCTCTTCTTGCGCTCCACGGCGAAGAACTTTTTGCCGCCGCCGAAAAAAACAACGTTGACCTTTACTATGAAGCCAGCGTCGCAGGCGGCATCCCCATCATCAAGGCTCTGCGCGAGGGTCTCGCCGCCAACCGGATCAACCGCATTTTCGGTATCATGAACGGTACCTGCAACTATATCCTCACCCGCATGGAGCGGGAGGGGGTCAACTTTGATGAAGTCCTCGCCGATGCCCAGCGTCTGGGTTACGCTGAAGCCAATCCCTCTCTGGATATCGACGGTTTTGACACCGCTCACAAGACCGCCATTCTTGCCTCCCTTGCATACGGCAGATGGTTCGGCATCGACAACATGACCATTGAAGGGATCCGGAATCTGGAGCTGGAAGATCTGAATTATGCTCTTGAACTGGGCTACCGCATCAAGCTGCTGGGCGTCATCAAAAATGTGAACGGCGCTGTGGAAATGAGCGTCCGCCCCACCTTGATCCCTCAGGAAGCTCTTCTTGCCGGTATTTCAGAAGTTTTCAACGGCGTTATGGTTGAGGGTGACTTTGTGGGTCAGACCCTCTTCTACGGCAGAGGTGCCGGCAGACAGGCCACCGCCAGTGCCGTTGTGGCAGATATCGCCGATGTGGCGCTCAACTATGCTTCAGGCGCCACCCGCAGGATCCCTGCGTTCCGTCAGGGGGAACAGTTCGAAAGCGTCACGCCCCAGAATGAGTGCACTTCACGTTACTATCTGCGGTTGATCGTTGAGGACTGCCCCGGCGTCATCGCCGCCATCACCAGGATCCTCGCCGACCGCGAGATCAGCATTTCCAGCTTGATCCAGCATGAAAATCAGGGCGAGAATGTTTCTCTGGTGATCCTTACCCATCCCGCAATGGAAAAAGAGATCCGCAGTGCCATGGACGAGTTGAGCAAACTCTCTGTGAACCGTTCCACTGTGAAGATGCTCCGCATCGAAGAACTCTGATATCCTTTTTTCAATTAACAATTCTTTACTAATCTTCAGGAGTCTGGACTATGGGAAATCATACCGTGGAAAAGATCGGCGGCACCAGTATGAGCCGCTTCGGGGAAATCATTGAAAATATCATCATCGGCAAGCGCAAAGGAGCGGAGCTTTACAACCGCGTCTTTGTGGTTTCCGCTTACGGCGGCATCACAAATCTGCTGCTGGAAAATAAAAAGACTGCCGAACCCGGCATCTACGGCAGTTTTGCCGCAGGTGATGATGAAACATGGCAGAAAAAGCTGGAAGCGACCCGGCTTGAAATGATCCGTATCAACCATGAGTTTGAATCCATCGGTCTGGATGTCAAGGCCGCTGATGACTTTGTCAATGAACGCATGGAAGGCATCAACGACTGCCTGCTGCATCTGATGAAACTGGGCAGCTTCGGACACTTCAACAGCAGCGCCTATCTGCCCGCCACACGGGAACTCCTCAGCTCTGTGGGTGAAGCGCACAGTGCCTACAACTCCGTGCTGATCCTTCAGAAGATGGGCGTCAATGCCGTTTTCGTGGATCTCTCAGGCTGGCGCGACAGAGAGTTCTTCTCTATGGAAGAAAACATCATCAGCCACATGAAAGATCTTGACCTTGCCAACTGTATGCCCATCGTCACCGGCTATGCCAAGTGCGCCGAGGGCGTCATGGCGAAGTTTGACCGCGGATACAGTGAGATCACCTTCAGCAAGCTGGCTGTGGCGACTCAGGCAAGAGAGGGTATCATCCACAAGGAGTTCCACCTCTGCACCGGCGACCCCAAGATGATCGGCGTTGACAAGGTCCGCACCATCGGACACACCAGTTTTGACATTGCCGACCAGCTGGCGGATATGGCTATGGAAGCCATCCACCCCCAGGCCTCCAAAGAGATGGCTCTGCACAACATTCCCATCCGTGTTGACAGCGCCTTTGACCCCGGACACGCCGGAACTCTTATCAGCAACAACTATGTTTCACCCACTCCCCGGGTGGATATGATCTGCGGCAGAAAAGATCTTGTGGGTATTGAGATCTACGACTCCGAAATGGTGGGCGCAGCGGGCTATGACTACCGGGTGCTCAAGGCATTTGATGAACACAAGATCAGCTACATCGCCAAGAACACCAATGCCAACACCATCACCCATTACGTTTCCGAGCGTAACAAGGAACTCAAGGAGTGCATCGAACAGCTCCGCCGGGAGTTCCCCAGAGCTGATATCTCATGCCGCGAAGTGGCTGTGATCGGCGTCATCGGCAGCAATATGAAGCTCCCCGGCTTCCTTTCCCGCGCCGCAGGCGCTCTGGCAGAGGCGGATATCAATATCCTCGCCCTTGACCAGTGCATGCGTCAGGTCAACATGCAGTTCATCATTGACCGCAAGGACTTTGAAAAGGCACACATCGCACTCCACCACGAACTGGTGGAAAAGGAAGAGCCTTTCTGCTGAGTCCTGTTTCTTCAGTAAAAAAACTGCTGTCCGCGTTTTCCGCAGACAGCAGTTTTTTGTTTGGAGCCGTTCCCTGAAAGGGCGGTTCAGCTCACTTTGCTTTTTCAGCTTTCATCTCAAGGGTGAAAACAGCGCTTTTGCCATTTTCAATGGAAACGGGGTGGAAGAAAGGCTCAAAAGTGGGATACTTGAGATTGGGGGTATCCCAGACGGCATAACCTACAAAAAGTTTTTCAGGGGCAGCCTTGATTTTCAGCACATCGCCTGATTTTTTATGACGCAGAGAAACGTCGCTTTTATCAATGAGCAAGGGAGCATTGTGGCACTCAAAGAGTTTGCCGATCTTCGCGGCTGAAGCGCTTTTCCCTTTGGCAAAGATCAGACGCTCCATGGTGCGCTGATAATTGTACGGTTTTCCGCCTGAACTCAAAAGGATCTCTCCGCTTCGTCCGTCCATGTTGCCGGGGAAGAAGTGGTAACGGAACCCCAGGGTGAAGCCGCCGCCGCCAGTTTCAGCGTTGTGACTGTCAATCAGTTCAGTGGTCAGTTTCAATGAACGCAGATCCTTTGAAACAAACATGGTCTGGCGGATCGTCAGATGTTCCAGCGCAGCGGAGTTGCGGCGGTTGAAAAGTCTTTCAGCTGTGACTGTGATCCCGCTGCCCTCAACATCCTGCCGGACAATACGGTATCTTGCATCGGCGGCGTTGGAAGGCTCCCAGAACATGGGTCTGCCCATCTGTTCGCTCCACAAGGTGCCGTCGATCACCCAGTTGCGGATGGCGCAATGCTGCAAGTCAAAAGAAAGAGAATTTTTTCCGGAGCTGAAGTTGAGCACCTGTCCCCCCTCTCTGCCCGGAGCGGGCATACACTTCAAGGGACCGTTGACAAGAGTACGCAATTCAGCTTTGCGGAACTCTTCCTCAATGGCGTCATCCTGTTTCTTCTCTTCAGCGGCGGCTTTATCAATAACAGAAAGCCGTTTCTTCATAGCAGAAAGGAGCTGCTGCGGGGTGATTTTCTTATAAGCGCTCACCTCTTTCCCGGCAGGTTCGATCCTGAAGAACGCCCAGCGCAGGGCGCCAGCGTGGAGCATGACGCCCTTTTCAAGCTCAGCGCCGGTGAAAAACCTGCCGCTTCCGGAAACAAAACTCCGGTTGAAAGCAGCTTCAGTGACGGCATAAGAGGCATTCTTTTTCAAACCTTTGACTTTGAGTTTGAAAAAGACTTCGCCTTTCTGCCAGAAGTTTCCTGCGGCAACAAGAATGGTCTCACCTTTGCGGAAAGCTTCATACTGAAGCAGACTTTCAGGTGCAGGGTCAACCAGATAGCGGGGACTGATCCGCTTTTTGGGAGCGGGAAAAGGTGACACAGGCTCTGCTGCAACATTTTCAGTGATGCACTTGCCGTTGAAGACAAACTCTTCGTTCCGGGCAATAAGATCGTTGTTCTCAGCCATGACGCTCCAATAGCGGTTATCATATCCCTGAGGGAAGAGATAGAGATGGGCGGCATGATAACGCTGAACGAAGAATCCGGTGACCTCCATGGCCATAGCTTCAGGAGTAGTCACCCAGAATTTCCCCTGAATGCCATGAGGCAGTGCCACCAGCCGGGGGCACTTTGACCCCAGATTCTTTTTCATGAAACTCCTGACTCTTCCGGCAGCAACATAAGTTTCAAGATTTTCCCCTTTTTTATAGTTGTAAGGGGTCAGAGACTGCCAGCCGGTATAGGGCCCCCAGGGATCGATGTAGGTAAGATCCCCGGCATAATCCAAGGGGTCATGTTCACTGTTGGAGCCGCCCCGTGCGGTGGTATCGGCGCAGGTGATCCAGACGATCTCAGGGATGAATCCGGCTTTCCCTGAGGTGACTTTATTGACGGCCTCATGGATCGTTTTCACCATCTTTGCATGCTGCAAACTGCGGAACCGGACACCCTGAGCGTAATATTTCCCGGTAATGGTCAGCTCTTTGGGCCACATTTTTTTCATTTCCGCATGGGGGATCTTCACGAAATCGGCAAACTCCTTGCAACAGGTATCGCAGAAGCATCCCTGACCGTGGAACATAAAGGGTTCCCAGTTGGCGACCACACCGTCTTTGCCTTTGAGCTCCTTTTTCAAATAGGGTACAAAAGTATCGTGAAAAAAGGGCGTTTTGTTGTAGATCGCCGCAGGGCATGTTCCCTGGTTCACATCAAAACTTGAAGTTTTGCCGAGAGATTTGAATTTGGCATAATCAGGTTTCTGAGGGCAGATCCGGTATCCGTTGGCAAGCCAGTAAAGCTCCGGAGTTATGAGCTTCGCACCGCTGCTGCGGTAAAAAGCGGTGGTTTCAGGATCAAAGCTCTGGCAGATCCATCTGAAGCCTGCGCGTCCGCTGAAGTCGGCGAAGAGCTTGCGGCTTGCTTTTTTGGAAAAGTCAAGATACAATCCCATGGGCTGATATCCGGGGAGAAAGATATTGCTCTGAGCGGCTTTTTTGATTTGAGGAATGACCCGGAACTTGAAAGACATTTCCTCAGTAAGATTTTTTCCGCTGTCGGTCAGCTGAAAGGTGCCGGTACCGGCGTATTCCCCGACCGCCGCCTTGGTGGTCACAAGAAGAGGCAGCTTCATATGAGTTTCATAGTTATCAAAGCGTTGCAGCCGTGAGATCCAGAATGAAGCATCAAAGAAAAGTGTATTGCCCTTGCGGGAGATGAGCTTCAAGGGGTAGGCGTGATCCACAAACTCGATTTCAGGAGGCAGTGTCACCTTGAAAACAGGCTCCTTGAGCTTCAGTGCGGCAGCCGGAACATTTCTCTTGAGAATGAATGCCATCACTGCCGGGTCATTCTGTGAAAGCACAAAGAGATTATCCAGCTTGCCGTTGGGGTAAAGTGCCGCTTCCACAGGGAACGCATGCTGAACTTTTTCCAGAACAGGATCTTTTATTTCCATGGTTCCGCAGCCGTCAAGACGCAGATAAAAAAGAGCGGACTCCGTCCCTTCGGGGAACTGGAAAACGATCTCATTCTTCACAAATTCCGTTGCGCTGCTGTGGAACACTTTCACAATGGCGGAACCCTTTTTCCCTTTGACCATTTTCAAAGTGATGACTGCCGCAGAGAGGGGCGCCGCCTTTTTTCCGGCAGGAGTGACTTTGCTGCGGAAAGTCAGACGGTAATCCCCGCCGCGGGTATCCGGCAGGGGGACTTGCTGAGTCCACGACGCGGAAATGCTTCTGGCGTATTTCCCGGCAACATCGGCAATTTCGGAACCTTTGGCAGTTTTGAGGATGAAGGAGTTTTTCAACTCCTGCTTTGAAAATTTGATAAAAGGAAGTGCCTTGCTCCGCAGTTTCTGAGTTCGCGGATCGGGGGAATGGACAAAGACTGTTCCCGGTTTCCACTGCGGGGTGAAAAGATTGTTCTTTTTCTCCCCCGCAGAGGCAAATCTCGCCTCGGAAATCTTGTGGAAATCCACAGAAACGCCCCCCGGTGAAAACTCCCCGGCACTCCCGGAAAAACAGAGGAATGCCGCCGTCAGAAAAATGGAACTGCTGATTTTCATCAATTTGCGCTCCTTTCTCAATATCTTTTCAGCGGTACATGAATGATGATTTTACTTGCGGAAAAGGAAGTCAAGCAGCAATCTGCATCCGTCGTGGAGACTTGCCGTTTCCAGCTTTTCCTCTCTGGTGTGGGCTCCTGCGCCGCGGCAGACACCGAAGCAGATGGCAGGGACTCCCATGGAAAGGGGGATATTGCAGTCAGTGGAGCCTGAACGGTCAACCATTTCCAGACCGAGAGTATCTTTCACAGCGGCGCGGGCGCGGTTTTTCAGCGCATCATAGCGTGCCTGATCCACCTCCCCGGAGCAGGGTCTGTCGCCGATCTTTTCGACCTCCACCTCCACGCCCATGGCGCGGAACGCTTCAATGGTTTTCTCAAAGATGTTCTGCATCTTTGCCAGACAATTTTTATTGTCAGAGCGGTATTCATACATCATTTCAGCTTCCTGAGCGATGGTGTTGACTGAAGTTCCGCCTGAAATGATACCCACGTTGTAGGTGGTGCGGCTCTCCCCCTCCTGAGGGACTTTCACCGTATAAAGGGCGTTGATCATGGAGGCAAGGACATGGATGGCGTTGCGGTTGCCGAAACTGCCGAAAGAGTGTCCCCCCTCAGTACGCACCGTCACCTGGTAACGGTGAGAGCCCACAGCCTGAACGACCATGCGGTTCATACAGGAAGAGTCAAGGGTGAGAAATTCGCTGACCCGGTCACCGTAATCCGCCATGATCTGCCGGGTTCCTTTCAAATTCCCCAGTCCCTCTTCGCAGGAGTTGGCAACAAAGAGATATCCTTCATCGCCGAAAGCGTAGTTTTCTTTGAAGTATCTGGCGCAGACCATCAGCACAGAGAGGTTGGCAGTATCGTCAGTGACACCGGGGGAATACATGAATCCATCTTTCTCAGAGAAAGGCATGGGTTCGGTATCGGGGAAGACCGTATCGGTGTGCGCCATGACAATATTGATTTTGTTCCCCTCTTTCACATTGACAGGAGCGATCACATTGAGCGCCTTGTCAATGGTAACATTTTCAAAACCGTTGTCGGAAAACCATTTTTTGCAGTATTCCGCTCTGAGTTCCTCATGGTGGGAGGGAGCGGGGAGTTTGCACAGATCACGGACGATCTGTGCGGCTTCTTCCCATGCCGTTGCGGCATAGGCGGACATTTCATTTGTAAGAGCCATGATTTTTCCTGTTATCTTCAAAGTTGGACGACGCCCACGCCGTTTTCAATTTTTATATCCATTCCCCAGGGTTTGGACATCTCGGCAAAGCGTTCAATAATATTGGACTGAGTATCTTTTCTGGGCCATCCGTTCCGTGAACGGGGCAGAGAAAAATGCTCTTCAATGGGAAGCAGCAGCAGTTTTCTGAGTTCGCCATTTTCAACTTCCCAGTAAGGGATGACCGATTCAAACATGACCTTGCTGTAACTGAGTCCCCTGGTGCCGTTGGCGGAGCGGTTGTTGAAAAGCACATCCAGTCTTTCGTTGCCGTTGAGCTTCTGCTTGGCAAACATGCCGTCTGGCGCCCGCTGGATCGTTTCAAGCTGGTTGATAAAATCTCCCAGACAGTAGAAGACAGGCTTGCCCTTGTAGATTTCCATGGGGCGCAGCAGATGGGGACCGGTACCGATGATGGCGTCGGCGCCGGCATCAATACACTTGTGAGAGAACTCAACAGAAACTTTATCAACCGCCTCTTTGATTTTTCCCTCGATCAGGTGGTTGTGCATGGCAACGACCACATAATCCGCCATAAAGCGGGCTTCAGCGATGGCGTCGGTGATCCGTTTCATATCGGTTTCGTTGATGGTGGAAACGACTTCCGCTTTATCGGCGGCTTCAAACATCATCTGAGCAAAGGGCTGTTCCCCCTCTTTGAGCTGGGGCAGATATCCTTCGGCGCGGATGATGTCGGCGCTGGCGTTGAGAGAAAGTGAGTCCGCAATGCGCTTGAGATGCTCAAGCTCCTCTCTGGGGACGCGGAACTTTTTAGTGACCCGGATCCCGTTGACCCCGGGACGGCCGGGGAGACTTGCGGTCTGTTCACCCGCCATGCACTCGGGATTGAAAGTCATGGTACAGCCGATAAGGGCGTATCTGCCGCTGACGGTATCCAGATAAACCGGGCGTGAAGCGTCAGAAAGGGTGCGTCCGGTACCGGTGAAAATAAAATCCTCTTTTTCAAGGTACTCAATGGTCTTGAGCATACCGTCGTAAGCGTAGTCAAGGGCGTGGTTATTGGCGGTGCAGAGGACATTCATACCGAATTTCCGCATATCCTTGAGAACTCCGGGGGGGGAGCAGAGCCAGCTGCCGCCGCTCTGAGCGCCGCCGTAGGATTCAAAGTTGTGAACGGTGGTTTCCAGATTGCCGAAACGGAAATCACCTTTGAGAATAAATTCGCGTACTTCGCTGAATCCGTCATACTCCCCCTCATAGGGCAGACGGCGCGTTACCATGGCATCGCCGGTTGCGGTACATTTGAAAACCGGATCACTTATGTTGGACATCTTAAAAAAACTCCGTTATTTATTTAAGTCATTGTATGAAACAATACAGAAAGGAGGATAATCCCCCTCTGCTTCAGCCCGGACTCCTGAAAGATCAAGTCCGGGGAGATTGAGGACATTGAAAACGCCGAAACTCTCTCTGCGCCAGCGCCAGGGTCTGGGCGGCAGGACAGGTTCAACAAGTTTCACAGAAAAGTTTTCAAAAACGATATTTTTGAAAAGCTCCTGATTATGGGGGCCCAGACACTGGACAGGGCGGCATCCTTCAGCCTTGAAGTTGCGGAAGGTGAGGTTTCTCACAGGCCGGATGGCAGGATCATCCTCATCCATCAGCCCCGACCAGCAGGGGATCATCAGAATGGGCTGGATCCCCCGGAAGGTGATGTTTTCAAAAACGGTATCTTCCAGCTGGCAGCTGCTGCCCTGACGGTAGCTGGGGCAGATGCCGATTCCGATACAGGTCTGCCGCATGTCGATGCCATGGAAACGGCAGTTGCGGATAATGCCCTGCCCCACCCCCAGACGGATACCGCAGCAAACACTTTTGAAAGTACAGTTGCGGACTTCCACATTTTCGCAGGGTTTGTCATATCCCAGACGCCTTTCGTTGGCGCGGACAGCAACACAGTCGTCCCCGGTTTCAATATTGCAGTTTTCAATAAGGACATTGGTGCAGCAATCCACATCAAAACCGTCGGTATTCATCACATAGGGATCTCCCCAGACCGTCACATTGTCCACATGGATCTCATCACATCCGTGAAAGAAACAGTTCCAGTACTGGGCATTCTCAAGGCGGATATCCCTGATCTCAATGTTGCGGCAGCGGCAGAAAAAGATCATCTGCGCCATGCGCCATTCAGGGAATTCATAATGGGGATGTGCGCCGTCAAGTCCGACGATCTTTTCCGTATCAAAAACGGCATGGTAGTTCCCGTTGATGGTTCCTTTGCCGGAAAAGGTGATATTTTCACATTTGTAGGCAATAATAAAGTGGGCGCCTGAAACATGTTCGCTTGAAAAGACGGCATTTTCAGGGGGAAAATCATCGGGATTACATTTGTTTTTATCGGCAATGGCACGAAGCATTGCCCCCTCATCCAGATGAAGTCCGCCGCCGGAGCGCAGATAAAGGGTGTTGGAGTTATAGATCCCTGCGGGAAAAGATACCACCTCATTTGTATCAAGAGCCGCCTGAATGGCAGAAGTGTCATCAGTACAGCCATCGCCTTTGGCGCCGAAATCTCTCACATTGACCATTTATGTGTTCCCTTATATATCGCAAATAAAGTTATGCAGGGTAATATACACTGTAAAGAATAAAAAACAAGAAATATTTCTTGAAAGCAAGTGGATTTTTGCCGTAATTTTCAGAAAATGAGTTGCATCAAAGAGAAGATAACACTATTTTATTGAAACTGCTTCAACATCACACAGGAGAAAAATTTATGGAATACGGAAAAATGACCCGTCTGGATATGCACGTCCACTGCAACAGCACCGACAGGAACGACCTGCAATTCCTTGCAGAACAGTGCCGCCGCATGGGGACCATGATCTGCCTTTCAGGAGGCTTGCGTTACGGCGCCCATGATTACACAACAAATGAAGAAGTTATTGAGATCTGTAAAAAATTCCCTGACTGTTTCATCCCCCTTGCCAAACTTGACCTGTGGGAAAACGCCGATCCGGATGAAGTATACAAGTATGTTGAAATGGGTGCCAAAGGCTTCAAGTGCATCTATCCCTGGTATGAGTATGACCATGACATCTACATGCCTGTTTATGAAGCTGCCGAAAAGTGCGGCACCCCTATTCTCTTCCACACCGGGAACTTCCGCCCCAGTGAAGCCGACATCATCTGCAAGCGTCCCATGCTCAGGAATATGCACCCCATTTCTCTTGACCGGATCGCACGCTCTTTCCAGAAACTGAATCTGGTCATGGCGCACATGGGAACCATGACCTTTCAGCCGGAAGCCGCCATGATCGTCAGACTCCACAGCAATCTTTACTGCGATCTGGCAGGCTGCGGCGCCTGGGGACGCTTCAACAGCGATGACCTGTATCAGATGTTCAAACCTGCCATGCAGGAGGTGGATGTGACCATGAAGCAGTTCCGCAAGATCGTTCTCGGCTCTGACGCCTATGTCAAATCTCCCCAGACCATGGTGATGGGTTCAGAATATTATGAACGCCTCATGTGCCGCATCGGAGTCCCCGCAGATGTCCTCGCCGATATCATGGGGCGCACCGCCGCAAGCTGGTTCGGGATCAAACTTGAAGAATAAAAAAATCTGCCTGCCGGATGTTCAAACTTTGAACACCGTGTTCAAATATACTCCACCGCAAAACAGTTTTTACGCGGAACCGTGCCTCAAAAAAAGTTGGCACGGTTTTTGCATATAGGGGAGGTGTCAATGGTGACAAGATGTAAAAAAGAGGTGGAAATATGGAACATTATCGCGAAACAAACAACTGCTGGATGAAATTCCGTGCCATGGAATTTCTGGTCTCATTTCTCAAGAACCACAACAAAGATATCATCAACGACGATATTTTTTCGGTTGTCAATGATATTTATACCCAAGCTCAGTTTTTGTGGGAATTCCGCAAATTTTTCACTCCTGTCAAACGTAAGGGACTCCGGAATTCGTACAGTCGCAAGCACCATGCGGATCTTGATTTCAAAAGCTCCCCTCAGGAATTTCTGCGGGATATCTGGGATCTGAACTCAGGACGCAAAACAATCGTTGAATTCGTTGATGCCATGGTCAAAAAAACAGTGGCGGCTCAGGCTCCCGCTGCGCTCCGTCCTGAAAAAAAATGGACCGAACTGGTCAAGATGATGCAGCTTGACAGCTTTGAAGAAAATATTCTTCTCATCACCCGCTGCGTCTGTCACGATATTCTCTATGAATATTGTGTCTCCGGCCGCACCAACGCCGAAGATGCCATTGATTTCATCGCCAAGTGCCTGGATTGCCCCAGAGAAAAAGTTGCCGACGCCGTTTCTGAAAGCTCCAGACTCCGCCGTTATGACTGTGTGGATGACGATATTGATTTCCGCTACCGTCTTGAGGACTTTTTCTCAGGAATCCAGACGGATCCCCTTTCAAGCAGCTACTATCAGAAGATGAAAAAAACTGCTCTCCCCTGGGACTTCTACGGGGATCTGGCACAAAAACACGGTTCTCTGCTCAAAAATCTGCTCCGCTCCGGAAAACCTGTGAACATTCTCCTTTACGGCGCCCCCGGCACCGGCAAGACCAGCTTCGCCCGCAGTCTGGCGGCAGAGCTGAAACTTGAGTGCTACAATATCGCTCAATCTTCCAGTGATTACTGCCGGAACAACCGTTCAGACTGCTCTCCCGGATTCCGCTTTGCGGCATTGCAGATCTGCGACAACAGCATCGTCAGTGAAAAAAGTCTCCTCATTGTGGATGAAGCAGATGAAATGCTTCTGGGGAACCATTTTTCAGCTCACCAGAACTATTCCGGCCCCAATGAAAAGAGCCGTCTCAATGCGGTCCTGGACACTCTTAAAACGCCTGTCATCTGGATCACCAACTGCCCTGCTTACGCCCTTGATGAATCCAGCCGCAGACGCTTTGACTACTCCATCAAGTTTGAGCCGCTCAATGCAGTTCAGCGTCTGGCGATCTGGAAGAACAATGTCAGCCGGATGAAGCTCAAAAAGTATTTCTCCGATGAACTTCTTGAGCGTCTGGCATCTGAATTTCCCATCAGCGCAGGGGGCATCACTCAGGCTCTCAAAAACCTTGAAGTTTTTGCCCCTGCCGGAAAGGAAGTGGAAGAAACGGTCAGAAAGCTGATCAATATCCACTGCGAACTTATGGATATCGACTGCAAGGCCGACGAGAAACTTCTGCCGGCACAGGATTATTCTCTTGCCGGACTCAATATCACAGGTGATATCAAACTTGATATGATCGTGGGCGCTGTCCGTAAATTCATCAACGGCTCAGGCGCCGCCTCACCCGACCGTCCCAGAATGAATCTGCTGCTTTCAGGTCCTCCGGGAACAGGAAAGACGGAGTTTGTCAAGTTTCTGGGCAAGGAACTGGGCAAAAAGATCCACGTCTGCATGGGGAGCGATCTGCTCAACATGTATGTGGGCGGCACCGAGCAGAACATCAAAAATGCCTTCGCCAGAGCTGAAGCTGAAAATGCCATCCTCTTTCTGGATGAGATCGACGGCATGGTGCAGAACCGTGAACGCTCAAGCCACAGCTGGGAGGTGACTCAGGTCAATGAACTGCTCCACAGAATGGAAAACTTCAACGGAGTCATGATCGGCGCCACCAACTTCTTCAAGAATCTGGATCCCGCCATCATGCGCCGTTTCACCTTCAAGCTGGATTTCAACTATCTTGACAACGAGGGAAAAAAGATTTTCTTTGAGCGTATGTTCAAGTGTTCTCTTAACCCGGCTGAGGTTCTCAGGCTCAACGCCATCCCCAACCTCGCCCCCGGGGATTTCAGAACCGTGCGTCAGGCGCTCTACTATCTTGACAGCGACTCCAACGCCCTGCGTCTGGAATCTCTGGAAAAGGAGAGCGCCGCCAAACCCGCCGCCCCCCGTTGCAGTTCTTCCGGCAGATTCGGCTTTTGATTTTCTCTGAAAATGATCTGATCCCGGCTTGCAAAACAAAGCACCCGGGATTAGATTATATATTGAACAGTCAACAGTCAATTTTTGAAAGACCGATATATGAAAACCCTTATTCTCACCGGATGGTTCTGGGAGGATTACGCCTGTGCCGCCGCCATCGCCCTGCGCCGTTACAAAGAGGCGGACATCATGGGCATCAGCACCCGCAGACTGCCGGAGTATCTTGCAGAAATATCAAATTACGATGAAATCGTGATCCTCGGCGTGGGACTCATCGGCAATCCGGAACTGCTGGAGTCCGCCCTTGAACGTTTGAAAAAAAACAACACCAAAGTCCGCTGGATAAGCTCCCTTGAGATCCCTGAAAACATCAACTCGAAAATCCGGTCAAATCTTGACATCTTTCTGTTGCCCGGAGGGACTCTGACCAAGGCTGTCAGCAGCTGTTTCAAGATCCCCTGTGATGACTTGCTTCCCCTCATCGATCTTGACGCCAAAGTTCCTCCTGAAATCAAACACTACCGTCAGCTCCTTGAGGCGGCCTCTTACTACTACCGCAATTATCAGGATGAAGGTGCTTACGGCAAAGCGATCCGCCACATTGCCGCCAACGATCCCGAATCCCGCTGGAGCGAGGCGGAAAAAAATATGGTGGAGCACTGCAAGCGTTTCGGACACCGGGAAATTCAGGGCAAAAGCGCCATTGTCACCGCTCTTCACGCCCGGATCGACCTGATCGCCCCCAAAGAAAGGGCGCGAGTCCTGATTCTGGGCGAAAGCGGCACAGGTAAAGAAACCATCGCACTCCTTGTTCACTCAAAATCCCCCAGACGGGATGAACCTTTTATTGCATTCAACTGCGCCAGCGTCAATCCGAGTCTTCTTGAAGATCGTTTCTTCGGACACGAAAAGGGCGCTTTCACAGGAGCCAATGAACTCAAAAGAGGTCTGTTTGAAATGGCAGACGGCGGCACTTTGTTTCTGGATGAAATAGGCGAACTCCCCCTTGAAGCACAAGGGTTGCTGCTCCGGGTCCTTGAGGGGGGACGCTTCACCCGCATCGGCGACCGGGAGGAGATCTCTGTGGATGTGCGGCTCATCACCGCCACCAACAGAAACCTTCCCGCCATGGTCCGGGAGGGCAAATTCAGAGAAGATCTCTTTCACCGCCTGAATGTGGTGCAGATCCATGCCCCGGCGCTGCGGGAACATAAAGAGGACATCGGCGCCATCGCCAACAGTATCTGGCTGCGGGAACTCAGACGCAGACTCACCCAGGAGCAGATCAGTGCCCTGATGGAGTATGACTTCCCCGGAAATGTCCGGGAATTAGGAAATCTTCTTGAACGTGCCATAGTGCTTGAGGAATATGACTTCAAAAAGCTCCTCAAGGAGCATAAAGAAACAATAACAGGGCTTTTTGTTCCCGAAAGCGCCAGGGAGTATCCCGAAGATCTTGAAGAAGCCACTAAAGTCCATGTCAGAAATATTTACGAAAAATACAACCGCAATCTCACCCGGACTGCGGAAGCTCTCAAAGCCGCACGGAACACCGTCAGAAAATATCTGGAAAAATAAGGAAGCAAAGAGATGAAACAATGTTTTGAAGCCATCGCCCGCGCCGGGCGTATCTGCGTCCTTACCGGAGCCGGTGTTTCAACTTTGTCGGGGATCCCTGACTTCAGAGGCAAAAACGGTTTCTACACCCAGGGGGATCCTCTTTACGGCGTCCGGCGAGAGGAACTTTTTGATATTGAACTTTTCAGAAAGCGTCCTGAAATCTTTTACAGGTATGCTGCGGATTTTCTCTTCCCCATGCTTGACAAAGAGCCTTCCATCGCTCACAAAACTCTTGCTGCCATGCAGAAAAAGGGACTCTGTCAGGGGATCTTCACTCAGAATATAGATACGCTTCACTCCAAAGCAGGCGCCCCTGATGTGGTGGAGCTTCACGGAACCATGGGGGAACACTTCTGCACGGAGTGCGGAACAAAATACGCTCTTTCTGAAGTTCTTCCTCAAGGCGCCAAAGGAGAAGTCCCTCTGTGCAAAAGCTGTTCCGGCGTCATCAAGCCTGCCGTGGTCTTTTTCGGAGAAATGCTCCCTGAAGAGGCTCTTGAAAGAGCTTTCAGAGAGTGCGCCGCAGCCGAGATACTTCTTGTCATGGGCAGCAGTCTTACTGTGACTCCCGTGGCAAATCTCCCTGAAGTCACCTTGACCCGCGGCGGCAAAGTGATCATTGTCAACGAACAATCCACCTCCTTTGACCGGGAGGCGGCGTTCCGTTTCAAAGACATTTCAGAATTCTGTCAGGCTCTTTCAGTGTATTTCAATCTCTGATAAAGTTGGTGGAGGCGCGGGGTTCCATTTCGGGGAAAGGCAAACCGGCAGCGGCGCGGCTTTTGAGGAAGTGCGCCATGTTCCGCGCCAAAACCCGCATGGTCTGCATTCCTTCAAGATCTTTCCGGGTCTCCTCAGGAACAGTGCCGTGGGTGGAGTTCCAGTACTGGCTTGTGATGACAGGCATCTGAAGGAGTGAAAAATATTTGTTCAGCCGGTCAAAGGCGGCACTGGCTCCGCCCCGGCGGCAATTGACGATACAGGCGCCGGGTTTCCGGCTCAGAGCGGCGGCTCCGGAAAAGAAGACGCGGTCAAGGAGGGCGCACAGGGAACCGGAAGGCCCTGCATAGTAGACAGGAGAACCGATGATGATACCGTCGCACGCCCGGATCTTTTCCATAAGAGCGGTGTAGATCTCATCCTGAAAGACGCATCCTTCATGACCGCTGCGGCATTTGTAACAGGCGGCACATCCCTGGACAGGGCCGTTGCCGATCCAGAATAAAGTGGACCCCACCCCTTCGCTCTTCAAAGTTGCAGCGATCTCAGAAAGTGCGGTAAAGGTGCATCCCTCTTTGTGGGGGCTCCCGTTGACAAGTAAAACATTCATTGCAAATTCTCCTCTAAAAGTTCTGGACAAGTACCATATAAACAACGGTTCCGGCAATAATTGAAAGCAGTGGGTTCCTTTTCCACAGCTGCAAACCGACCACCACGGCCCCCGCCGCGATCTCAGCACCGCCCCAGAGGCAGAAATAACTTTTCCAGTGTGAAAAAAGACAGTAAATGCAGAGCATGGCAATGGCGGCAGGGGAGATAACACTCCCCAGATAGCGGATCAACCGGGGCGTTTCCTTTCTGCCGCCGAAAGCGATGAATGGGAACGCCCGCAGTCCGATGGTGGTCACAGATGCCAGCAGCACGATCAACAGGGCGCGGAGAAGTTCTGAGTTCGTCATGATTCTTTCTCCTTCTGCGCTTCAAATTTTCTGCGTGCCAGCAGAAAGACAAGGGTCATCACCCCCATGGCAGGGATGAGCATTTTATCCACCGGAAAGAAGATGCGGGCAAGAAGCGCTGCGGCGAATCCCGTCACCGCTGGGAGCCGGTTGAATTTCTCCCGCATCTGATCGGTGAGGATCACCAGAAACAAGGCGGTCATGGCGAAGTCGATGCCCTTGCAGTTAAAGGGGAGCGCTCCCCCTGCCAGAGTTCCCAAAGTAACGCCGGAGATCCAGTAACAGTGATCCAGAAAGCCGACTTTCATGCAGTAGTCCACGGACTCCTCTTTCCCGGAGCGTTTATCGGCGCACTCAAGGGCGTATGTTTCATCGGTGAGAGTCCAGATGAGATACCACTTTTTCCAGCGGGGGATCCCTTCAAAGCGTTCAATAAGGGAAAACCCGTACATGGCGTAGCGCAAGTTGAGAAACACGGTCAGCAGCACCACATCGGTGAGAGTGATCCCCTCTTTGATCCATCCGACCATAAGGAACTGCAAAGCTCCCGAAATACTCAGAGCGCTGCTGACACTTCCCCAGAGGGGCGTTGCGGGCAGCCGGGGCAGAGTCCCTGCCAGCACGATACCTGCGGCGGCGCCCATGGCAAGATACCCCATCATCACAGGCAAAGTATCTTTGAAGGCTCTTTGCCAATTTTTCTTTTTCATGGTCACTGTTTGCTCCTTTGTCAAAAACAAAAGATACATCCGCAAAAGGGTTTTGTCAAGGGAAAAACGGTTTCGCGTGAGTCTTGGCGCCATTTTTACAACTGCCGTATGGCTCCGGCGCTCTTTTTTGATCCAAAAATAAGGATAAAAAAACAATTCTGCTTGAATTCCATTCAAAAAGATGTCATATTATAAAGATGACTGCACATTCGGAAAACATGGAGTATTTACATGAGTCTCAAAACAGGATTACGCCGCGCATGGCTCCGCTTATACATGAAGATGGTCCGGGAAAGGCCTCGCCTGAATACATCGCAAGAGGCTGGGCGATCGGCATGTTCTACGGCTGTCTTATTCCTTTCGGCTTTCAGCTGCTCTGTTCCATCCCCACCTCCTTTATACTTAAGGGCAGCAAGATCGGCGCCACTGTCGGAACTTTTTTCACAAATCACTTTTCCATTTTCATCATCTATCCGCTCCAATGCTGGGTGGGGAACAAACTCATGCGCGGCAGCCTGACCTGGCAGGATGCCTGCAATATAATGAAAGATGTTCTGCAAAAACAGAATTATGAATCACTGCTCGCCCTGGGGTGGGACCTTGTCGCTGCATTCTTTATCGGCGGAGCGCTGCTCACAGCGCTCATGACTCCTCTGACATATATTTTTGTCAAAAAAGCAGTCATCGCTTTCCGCCGGAAGAAAGAGAAAAAAATGCAAACAAAAAAATTGAAAACACAGAGGTGAACCATGTCTCTTCCACTGCCGGAGGCGCGTATTTCAGCATTTGAAAAAATGGGGTTCGGAATGTTTATCCACTGGGGACTTTACTCCCAGCTCGGCGCCGGTGAATGGGTGCAGGCATTCCGCAAGATCCCCTTTGCCCAGTACAGAAAACTTGCCGACACATTTACGGCAGCCGACTTTGATGCCGACGCCATCGCCGCACTTGCCGCCAAAGCAGGCATGAAATACATCGTGCTGACCACCCGTCACCATGACGGATTCTCCCTTTACGACACCTGCGGACTCAATGATTTTGATGCGCTCCACACCCCTGCCAAACGGGATCTGATCGCTGAATTCGTTGAAAGCTGCCGCCGCCATGGAATCGTTCCCTTTTTCTACCACACCACCATGGACTGGTACTGGCGCGGGAAACATCAGGATGACAATGTTTTTTCAGAGTATACCCGGGTCATTGATGAAGATGAATTTCAGGAGTACCTTGAATATCTTTGCGCCTCTGTGGAGCTGCTCTGCAAGAACTACGGCAAGATCGGGGGCTTGTGGTTTGACGGCAACTGGTCACGCCTGAACTCAAACTGGCAGGAAGACCGCCTCTACGGCATGATCCGCAAACATCAGCCTGACGCCATCATCGTCAACAACACAGGACTCATTGCTCTGGGGCAGACGGGACATCCTGAAATAGACTCTGTCACCTACGAAAACAACGCCGCAAAACCCATGAACCGGGAGGGGATGAAAAAATATGTGGCAGCAGAAGTCTGCAAGACCATGAATGCCCACTGGGGACTGGGGAAAAACGATATCAACTTTCTTTCCCCCGTTGAAGTGGTGGAACGGCTCTGCCACAGCCGCGGCTGCGGTGCCAACTTTCTTCTGAATTTCGGCCCCACTCCTCAGGGAGGGATCCCCGAATACGAAAAGGCTGTCCTGAATCTGGTTTCCCGGTGGATGGAGTGGTTCGGTGAAGCTATTTATGAACCCAAACCGGATACCTCTCTCAAGTGTCAGGGCCGTGATATCGTTCTGCGTCACGGCAAGGATCTCTACTACTTCGCCCACGACCTCGGCATCACGGGGCTTGCCAATGTCACAGTGGGACTTCAGGGTCCCGGACTCCGCACCATTGACAATCTGAAAGAAAAGATCCTTTCCGCTCACTGGATGGACAACAACGAAGCAATTGAATTCTCTCAGGATTTCAACAACGGTATCTCCGCCGTCAGATGCACCGGGTTCCCCTACGGCACCCACACCGGTGTCAGAGTCATGAAAATCACTCTTGATTAAAAAATCACTCCACAAAAAAACCTTGCGCCTCATTCAAAAGCGCAAGGTTTTTTTATGCCCGTAAACGGCTGGTTTTCTTATTTCATCACCAGCACGCTGGGGTCGTAGTCCGCAGGAGCCTTGAAGCCCAGCAGCTCGATGCAGGTGGCTGCAAGAGAGCTGATGCCCAGACCGGAACGGAGTTCAGAAGCGTATTCGCCCTTGTTCTCAGGATCGTAAACGATGCAGGGGACAGGGTTCAGGGAGTGGCTGGTTTTGCGGGCGGCCTGACCTTCGGAGTCAACTTTGATCTTGCCGTCTTTGCCGTGTTCAAACATATCATCGGCGTTGCCGTGGTCAGCGGAAATAACGAGAACGCCGCCTGCGGCTTCAACGGCCTCTTTGATGCGTCCGAGACAGAGGTCAAGGGCTTCAAGAGAGACGATGACCGCCTCAAGGTTGCCGGTGTGTCCCACCATGTCGCCGTTGGGGAAGTTCATGCGGATCATGTTGTATTTTCCGGAACCGATGGCATCCACCACCACATCGGTGATCTCAGCGCACTTCATCCAGGGACGCTGTTCAAAGGGAACCACATCAGAACGGATCTCCATGTATTCATCCAGCTTCTCGTCAAACTTGCCGGAGCGGTTGCCGTTGAAGAAGTAGGTCACATGACCGTATTTCTGGGTTTCGCTCACAGCCAGCTGGCTGATGCCTGAAGCGCAGAGGTACTCATCCATGGTCCGGTCGATTTCGGGGGGATTCACCAGATAGTGGGCGGGAACGTGCAAGTCGCCGTCATACTCCATCATACCGGCATAGTAGACAGCGGGAACGCGTTTGCGGTCAAACTTGTCAAACTCAGCGCCGGCTTCAAAGGCTTCGGTGATCTCAAGAGCGCGGTCGCCGCGGAAGTTGAAGTAGATCACAGCGTCGTTGTCTTCAATGGTGCCCAGAGGAGTCTTGCCGTCTTTGGAAATGACAAAGGGAGGCAGATCCTGGTCAATGGCGCCGGTCTTCTTACGCAGGTCTTCGATCGCTTCATGAGCGGAAGCGTAGAAATCTCCTTCGCCCAGAACATGGGTCTTCCAGCCCAGTTCCACCATCTTCCAGTTGGCGCCGTAGCGGTCCATGGTGATGACCATGCGTCCGCCGCCTGAGGCGATAGCGTAATCAGCGGCATACTCTTTATTGATCCCGGCGAGGAACTCTTCAAAGGGATCGACATAATCAAGTGCGGAGGTTTCAGGCACATCGCGTCCATCAAGGAGGATGTGGAGTCTGACCTTTTTGACACCTGCTTTTGCGGCATTTTCAACCATGCCTTTCAGGTGAGAGATATTGCTGTGGACGTTTCCGTCAGAGAAAAGTCCGATAAAGTGGAGCGTGGAGTTTTTATCCAGAACAGAAGCCACAGCCTCTTTCCAGGTGGTTCCTTCAAAGAGTTTTCCGGATTCCACAGCCTCTTCCACAAGTTTTGCGCCCTGAGCGAAAACCCTTCCGCAGCCGATGGCGTTGTGACCGACTTCGCTGTTTCCCATGTCAGCATCAGAGGGCATACCCACGGCGGTACCGTGGGCTTTCAAGCTGGTGCAGGGAGCGTTTTTCATAAGTCCGTCCAGCACGGGGGTGCGGGCCATTTTGACGGCGTCGCCGTCTTCATACTTGCCGAAACCCACGCCGTCAAGGATCGCCAGCACAACCGGACCGCGCCGGGGAGTGAAAGCGGAATTTTTGTTCAATGCTTCAACCATTTTTTATCTCCTTCAGAAAAATTGTTCAGCCGCGGCGGCCCTCACGATGGGGACCGATGACGCCTTTTTTGGTGTTTGCACAAAATTCAAGGAACTCAAGCACCTCAGGAGCCTGAGGCAATTCATTTTTGATCTTCTCAATAGCCTTGCTCACATTGAGACCGCTGCGGTAGTAGATCTTGTAGAGTTCTTTGATATTTTTGATGGCATCGGCGGAAAATCCGGCACGGGTCAGTCCGACGATGTTGATGGTCTTGACGCCGCCGTTACGGCCTTCAGCGATCATGAAGGGGGGGACGTCAAGAGAAAAAGCGGAACCTCCGGAAATCATGGCAAAACGCCCCACCCGGCAGAACTGGTGGATCGCCACAAGTCCGGAAAGAATGGCGTTGTCAAAGATCTGGGTGTAACCTGCGGTACAGGCACTGTTCACATAGATCACGTTGTTGCCGATCTGGCAGTTGTGCGCCACATGGGACTGCGCCATGAACATATTGTGGTTGCCGATCACAGTGCAGGTTTCGGGTTTGGTTCCGGTATGAGCGGTGAAACCTTCGCGGAAATCGTTATCATCGCCGATCTGCAAATAGGACTTTGAACCGGGTTCCACGCCGTGATCCTGAGCAGGACCGCCCAGAGTGGCGAAAGGATGCACGGTGTTCCGGGCGCCCATGGTGGTATAACCGTCAACGACGCAGTGTGCCAGCAGACGGCATCCGTCGCCGATCTTCACATTGGGGCCGACATAAACGAAA
This sequence comes from Lentisphaeria bacterium, assembly GCA_017629975.1. Taxonomy (GTDB): domain Bacteria; phylum Verrucomicrobiota; class Lentisphaeria; order Victivallales; family Victivallaceae; genus UBA1784. Next base: position 3,483 of record JAGBWB010000143.1, on the reverse strand, counting down.
GGACCGATCTCAACACCGTCACCGATGACGGCGCCATCGGCGACAACGGCGGTAGGATGAATGCTCATCTTGAAGTTCTCCATAAATTTTAGTTATCGTGCGTGCGTACTTTTATTATAATATAGTCCCTGTTCCCATTTTTCGCAAGCAGAGTGTTGCAAAAAAAAGGAAAGTTCTTTGCCGAAAGTTCTTGACATTCTAAAATTCAGGTGTATATTTAAGTATCTTTTGGGTCTTGTCAATTGAGGAGTTAACAATGCCATGTTGAAAAAAAATTTCACGCTGATTGAACTTCTGGTCGTTATCGCCATCATCGCCATTCTCGCCGCCATGCTCCTGCCCGCCTTGCAGCAGGCAAAAAGCAGAGCGCAAACTGCCGCCTGTCTGAACAACTTCAAAAGTTTCGGGTATGCCCTGAACCACTACACCGATGACAACAAGGGATGCAACCTGCGCTACTGGAACGGTTCAAAATCCTCTGACAGCACGGCGGGATGGAATTACGAATGGGGCGGAGCCGGTACCACCTCCAGGAAAACCGGCATGCTGGGACAGTATCTCGGAATTTCCAACTCAAACCTGACAGGTCAGGGTGCCCTGGGAGGCATATACTACCCCAACAACGCCCCGAGATACTCCCGCAGCAAATTCATGTGTCCTGCGCGGGATTCCAGAGAACACGCTCCCGACCAGTGGGGAGAGATGAAACACTTTCTGGGGATCAATACCTACTCCTATATCAGAACCGTTGCCATCAACCGCTGCAAAAAGCCCCACCGGGTTGCTGTTATTGCCGAAACGGTAAAAAACAATGCGGGGTTCCAGTACAACGACTTCGTAGGCAGAATGGCGACACATCACAGCGGCAAGACCCATGTCCTTTTCTGGTCCGGGGATGTTAAACTTATGAATTTCGGTCAGTTTCCCACAACTGCTGAACGCACCTTCTGGCGCGGAGATAAAACTAACGACAACTGGTAAAAAATCATGAAAAAATCAAGTTTCTCTTTGCTCGGGCTTCCGGTTACTTTTACACAGCTGAAGTGTCTTTTAAAACAAAAAACAACACATCCTTACGCCCGTCAGCGCACTTCACGTTTGCCGCAGGCAAACTCTTCACACCTTCACATCTTCACTCAATCAGCGTTTACGCTGATTGAACTTCTGGTCGTCATCGCCATTATCGCGATCCTTGCCGCCATGCTCCTGCCCGCCTTGCAGCAGGCGCGGGGCAGAGCACATGCCACCCATTGCGCCAATAACTTCGGCACCGTCGGCAAGGCAGGACTTATGTATAATGATGACAACAAGGGTTACTACACCATGCTTTACAACTGTGCCAGTTCCAAGGGATCCACCCGTTCAGCCCTGAGCGGCAGCAAGGACAAAGGCATGTTGGCCCCCTATCTGGGGATTGATGAACGCGCTCCCATCGGCGGCTGGTACCAAACCGCCAAGGTCCCTTTTGAAACCAGCAAATTCGCCTGTCCCGCAGTGAACGGCAGACAGCGCTTTGAAAAAATCACTCTGAGCAACTCAAACAGCCGTCACGGGATCAGCCAAAGTTTGAATCTGAGCCGCTGTGCAACAGATACTTATATTGCCAATGTCTCAAGAGTCAAACAACCGACACAGACCTGTTATTACAGTGAAGGCGCCAGAGAGCGTTCTTATTACACAGAGTCTTCCGGTTCTGCCGGAACTTTTCCTGTTGCGGTGCACAACGGCGGCATGGTGCCTGAAAACTACTATGCTCTCCCGGCACTCCAGGGAGCGCTCAATGTAGCTTTCTGCGATGGACATGTGGAAATGGTCCCCATCAAAAAGATCCCCATGAAAGACCACTCCAACGCCGCAAAACTTTACTACTGTTATTTCTGGTTCCCCGTCAGAGGTAAAAATGGCATTTGATAAAACCATGCGCTCTGGAAAATTCACTTTGATCGGACTTCCGGCGACTGCTGCACAACAGAGGTGTATTTAAAAAATGAAAAACGACACTTTCTTACGCCCGTCAGGGCGCACTTCACGTTTGACAAAGTCAAACTCTTCACATCTTCACATCTTCACTCAATCAGCGTTCACGCTGATTGAACTTCTGGTCGTCATCGCCATCATCGCGATCCTTGCCGCCATGCTGCTGCCCGCTTTGCAGCAGGCACGGAGCAGAGCCGCCATGTCAAGCTGCCAGAACCGTCTGAAATCCATCGGCACAGCGCACAATATGTATATGGCAGACAATCAGGAGTATACGCTTTTTACCAATGCCGGAGGAAACACATACTCAGGAACCGTCAGCAAAGAGCATCCAGCCTGGATCTGCCGTTTGTCAACCTATCTCGGGACCCGTCCTGAAAACAATACTTACACCTACTGGTATAAGGTTGAAAATCCCATCCACTTTGAATGTCCTGTCAAAGAACCGAAACACGGAACCGCAACTGTCGGCAGTTATCTTGCCATCAACTACTCCGGACGCTACTATCTTTGGGAAAGGAACCGTCTGGGAAACGTAAAAATCACTGAGATCATTTCCCCCGGACGCAAAGTATTTGCTATTGACGCCCCGGATCATTATTATCTTTTCAACTCATCCAACACATTTAACTCCTACGCATGGCGGCACAATCACACATCCAATTATGTCACCATTTCAGGCAGTGTCCACAACCGTTCCAATGCGGAGCTGAAAGGGAGAAGCAGCTACTACTTCTCCCTGACGTCAAAGTAAATTGCTCAGAACTGCCGGGGATAACAGCGTAAGTTTTGATGATTTCCCGGCCCTGCGGGAAATTTTCAGAGAAATGGACTTGAAAAAATTCCCCGGAGGCAGTATATTATATACATCCCTCAAAAAAATAAGGAGAATTAGAAAATGGCTGCTAAAATTGACAAAGATACCTGCGCCGGATGCGGCGCCTGTGTGGATGCCTGCCCCGCCGAAGCTATCAAGATCGAAGGCGACAAGGCTGTGGTCGTTGAAGATTCCTGCGTGAGCTGCGGTGCCTGCGTTGACGCCTGCCCCTGCAGCGCTATCACTGTTGAATAATTGATTCAGCAGGAATTTTCCAGCTCAAGCCGGGAAGAGGACAACCTGAAAGCGTCCTTTTTCCGGCTTTACTTATTCAATTGACAACCCTTTTTCAGAAAGCAGCACCTTATGAAAGTAATCCTTGCCCTGCTGTTGACGGCGTCAGCACTTTGCGCCGGAACAGTTGATTTCCGCGGCGGAAAGGTTCTCTGTGCCGAACTTTCCACAACAGCTCCCGCCGGTTTAAAACAGCTCAACGCCCCCGTTTTTCAGGATCTTCCCGCCACCCCTGCTTATGCGGCTCTGACCTTTCTGCCTGATGATGGCAGAAGTATAAGTATCCACGATTATGCGATCAATATTTACGGTCAGAACTACCCCTGCATCGCGCTCCTGAAAGAGGGCAGGATCATCAGTACGGCTTCTGCCGCCAACAAAAATTGGAAACTCAT
>JAGBWB010000142.1 GCA_017629975.1 Lentisphaeria bacterium | reverse complement strand
TACCGGGCAGCAGCTTTTGTGTAATGATCCTGAAAAGGGGGAGGGCTGTCAGATCATCTCCTGGACTTTGACAACACATCCGCCTTTCTTGATGCTTTCGACCAGAGCCGCGCCGATGAGCACTGCCTGGATGCCATCTTCCAGAGTGGGGATGTTGGGATCCGGAGGAGTGGCAAAGATCTTGCCGAAGATACCCAGATCGGCACCGCCGTGACCGCCTTCGCCCCGGGGGATCTCAATGGTTTCGGGTTCTCCCTTGCCGTAGCGGCACAGGGTCAGGGTCTGCTGGGTGATGATATTGGTATCGTGGGTGTTGCTCTGATCGTTGATATCTCTGAAGTAAACATTTTTAGCTTCAATGCGTCCGGTTTCGCCCTCGATGATGATGACTTCACCTTCGTACTGCGAATGAGCGCAGATGGAGTAGGTGCAGATGACGCCGCATTCAAACTTGATGACGGCGGCATAGTTATCCTCAATGTCAATATCAGGTGACCAGATGCAAAGGTCGGGCGTGTAGATGGCGTCAGAGGTGAAAAGTTCCTTGTCATAGGCGAAAAAGTCAGGACATACATCCTTGTGTTCGCACTCGTGGCAGCGGACTCCCTGATATTTGTGGGGATTTTTGCTGCCGTGATAGGTCAGATCCCCCATACCGGTGATTTCAAGGGCTCTGGAATCCAAAAGAAAGTTCATCTTGTCAAAGTGGTGGCAGCTTTTGTGGAGCTCCAGACCGTTGGAGCAGGAACGGCGGCTGTTCCAGCGGCGGAAATAGCTGGTTCCGTGTTTTCTGTCAAGCATCTCGGTGTACTCCATGCGCAGCACCTTGCCGATGACTCCGGAGTCGATCATCTCTTTGACCTTGAGGGTCAGAGGGCCGTAACGGGCATTGTGGCTGGTGACGGCGAAAACTTCAGGATGCCGGGATTTCGCATCCCGGATCTGTTTGCACTGTTCCGCATTGATGCAGAGGGGTTTTTCTGAAACAACAGAGATCTTGCGGTCCATGGCGCCGATGACATACTGGGCGTGGGTCGCATCCACAGTTGTGACGATGACCATGTCAGGCTTGATGGTGTCGCACATTTCGTTGAAATCGGTGAAACACGGAACATCAAGATTGTATTTTGCACAGAATCCCTTCATCTTTCCGGGATCGATATCAAACATTGCCACAACTTCGTGAACGCCTTTGTAGACATCGTTCCGCAGAACGTGCAGAAAGGCGGTCACACGGCTGCTGGCGCCGACGAGAGCTATCCTTGCCATAGTGTTTTTCCTTATACGTTTTCCGGGGAAATTTTTCCTCTTTGTAAACTCCCCTTACAAACATAATATAACACTCCATTTAAATAAGTCAAGGGGACTTTGAAAATTAAGTCCAGGTATCTTTTGGCAATTTGCGGCTTTTATTTAACAAAAAAAGCAAATTGTTGACATTCAGACTTTAAATTTTTATAAGGCAAGGTATATTATATTGCAAATCTAAAATTTTTTTCGGAGAAAACACTGTATGAAAAATGGAAAACTCGTGGTTGCACAGATCGGGTGCGGAAAATTTGCTGAATATCAGGATCTTCCCAATATAAGTTCTCTTGAAGAGGTCACGCTCAAGTGGATTTGTGACCTTGATCTTGAACGGGCAAAGGAGATGCAGAAGAAGTTCGGCGCTGAAAAAGTCACTTCGGATTACAAAGAGATCTGTGCTGATCCTGAAGTTGATCTGATCAAAATCGCAACTTCCCATGAGATCCATCTGCCGGTCATTGAATGTGCCGCCGCCGCAGGGAAACATATTTTCTGTGAAAAGCCCATGGCGATGCATGATGAAGAAGCATGGCGCATTATGAAAGCGGTCAAAAAGCATGGCGTCAAACTCTGCGTTGACCTGAACCGCCGCATGTCACCTGCGCTTCAGGCCCTTAAAAAGAGCGTTGCCGCCCACCTGGCTGACCCGAAGCACTCCCCCTGGCGTTACATTGAAACGGTCCGGGAACCGCTCCCGGAAGAGGAGTATAAGCACATGATCATCCGCATTCAGGATGAGAGCAGTTCTTACGGACTTCAGCATGTGGATCCCCTGATCGGCGGCGGCGAGATCATCGGTGAAAGCGTCCACTGGCTGGACGTGGCATGCTGGTTCTTTGCTCCCGCGGTCCCTGTTGAAATCACCGCATGGGGCTCCAGCCGCCTTTCTCATGGAATCAATCTGAAGTTCAGCAACGGCGATGATATGACCTTGACCTTCAGCTGTTCCGGAACCTTTGATTATCCCAAGGAACTCTTTGAAGTCACTGCCGGCAATGCGTTTTTCCGCAGCGAGTTTTTTGTGGAAAACAACACCTACGGCGTCCCCGGCGCAAAGAGCGAATATTTTCCCATGAAACACTATGAAGGCAACATCAAAGAAGAGGGATTCAACGCTTATATCGCCAAATATAATGAACGCTTCAGCGGCGGGTGCGGCAATGCCAAAGAGATGGAAACTGCCATGCCTTTTGAAGTTGACAAAGGGCATCTGAATATGTGGAAGGCATTTATTGACGCCATTCTCAATGACAAGCCCTCTCCCTGTGACGAGCTGGCAGGATTCCAATCCACTTATCTTGCCCAGCTGGCGATCCGCTCCATTGAGAGCCGCCAGACTCTTCCGATCCCTGTTGAACGCTTTTTCCCGGCGATCTTCATCCGCTGATAAATGGCGCGAGGACGGCTCCTCATTGCACTTTGAAGGGGGGGGACCTTTCGACGGTCAACCCTGAATCTGAGAAAAAGGCTCTGTTCCCAATATGGGCAGGTAAATTAAGCAGATAATTCGATCGGGGACACAAGATGTCTCCGGTCGAATGCTGTATTATAGGAGCTGAATATTTATCACTGCCATTTTTATCTGCGGAATAAACTGAAAAGCATTTGAAAAAGTGGTCAGACTCAAGGAACTCCCTCTCTTGAAAAATTGAATTACTGATGGTATATTACAAACTAAGGAATAGTATCAATCAAGTTGAAACTTAAAAAAGAAGGAAAAGTGTGATGAAAACATTGATTGTGCGTTTGATGGCAGCAGCTTTATGCAGCATAGTGTTCTGTTCCTGTGCTGCACAGGGCGGTGCAGAAAGTGTGCGGGCTCCTCAAGAAAAGAAAGTGCGTGTGGGATTGTATGTTGACTCTGGCGCCAGCGGCAATGGCCTTTTTCATCTGGCAAGTCTCATTGAACACTCCCCCCAGACGGAACTTGTGACGCTGCTTGCAAGTGATATCCGCGCCGGAAAACTCAAAGAGGTCGATATCCTTGTTATGCCCGGCGGCGGCTCCACTGCCCAGTGTATGACCATCGGTCTGGAGCATCACGACAAGATCCGTGACTTTCTGAGGAACGGGGGCGGTTATGTGGGGACCTGTGCCGGTATGTTCAATGTGCTTCAGATCCCGAAGCGTTTGCATCTGCTTCCTTTCGGTCGTCATGGCGGAGCAGGTGGTTCCACCTCTTATGTCACTGTCAATATCACTCCGGAAGGGGCAAAGATCCTGGGGATCAAGCCCGGACTCCGCAATGTCCGCTATTCCGGCGGTCCTGTGGCTTATGCCCTGAAAGATGCAAAGTGCGAAGGAAAAGGCATTGCTCTTGCCACCTTCAAGGATGCTGTCTGCAAGAGGCCGCACCATGTGGGCAAATTCATGGGCAGCGTGGCATGTGTCTATGGAACTTTCGGCAAGGGCAAGGTTGTTGCCACAAGTTTCCACCCCGAATATACTGTCGATGCTCACGATATGATGCTGGGATGTTTCTACGCCGTGAATGGTGTCAGGATGACCCCCGTGTTCCCCAAAAAGAATCCCCGTCCCTGGCGTGTGGGTGTGTTGAGTATAGGTCTTGCAGGACCCACGCCTGTCAGAACGATGCTCGATCTGGAAAAACATCCTGATATTGATGTGGATTATGTTATGATGGCTGAACTCAATAAGGGGATCATGAAACATCTTGATTATCTGGTGATGCTTCACGGCAACCGGAAAGTGCTCCGCCAGTATATTGGCAAACCCTTTGTCCAGGAGCAGTTCAAGACGTTTATGGAACGGGGCGGTGTGATCCTTGCTTCAGGCAATGCCGCCGAGGTCGTTCCCAACCACAAAAACTTCAAGAAACTTCCTGAAAAGGCGGATTTCAAAAAGTACATCCTCAAGTAAAGAACTTCAAACTTCTCATTTCTGTTTGAGATAGAAAGTTTTACCATTCTGAAAGAAAGTATATTATGAAAAAGTTATTGGTTCTTATCATTTCAGCGTTATTTGTCTGCGCCCTTGCCGCCGGAACTGCTCCGAAAAAAGTGAAAGTCGGCCTTTATGTTGACTTCGGATCCAAAGGAAACGGCGTTTTTCATCTGGCAAGTCTGATCGCCCATTCCCCCCAGACGGAGCTTGTGACCATCATGGCAGAAGATATCCGTGCCGGAAAACTCAAAGAGATTGATATCCTTGTGATGCCGGGGGGCAATTCATGGCGGCAGGTGAAAACGATCGGAATTGAACATGAGGAAAAAATCCACACCTTTCTGAAAAATGGCGGCGGTTATGTGGGAACCTGTGCCGGAATGTATAATGTCGTCCAGGGCAAGCCGGGGATCCGCCTGAACCTGCTTCCTTATGACCGTTACAGGAATGCAGGCGGCCCCACCGCTTTTATTGAGGTGGAAATTTCAAAAGAGGGTGCTGAAATCATGGGTGTCAAGCCCGGGATCCATGTGGTGCGTTACTCCGGCGGTCCTCTTGTTTTTCCTCTCAAATCCGCTCCTAAGGGAGGCAAAGGAAAAACGCTGGGCATCTTCAAGAGTGCTGTTGCCAGAAAGGCCGAATTTGAGAAGGTGTTTTTTGATTCCCCCGCCGTGATTTACGGGACCTACGGAAAAGGAAAGATCATTGCCACAAGTTTTCATCCTGAATACTGGGACAGCAATCATCCCCTGATGCTGGGATGTTTCTACGCCGTCAGCGGTGTCAAGATGACCCCGGAGTTCCCCAAAAAGAATCCCCGTCCCTGGCGGGTCGGTATTCTGAGTTCCGCTATTCAGGGACACGAACCTGTCAGGGCCATGCTTGATCTGGAACGGCATCCTGATATCGATCTTGATTATGTTATGCTCCGGGAAATCAGTGACGGGATCCTCCATCATCTTGATTATCTTGTGCTGCCTCATGGTAATCCGGGGTTTTACAAGGTCAGTGTGCAGCGTCCATACCCCCAAAAAGCGTTCCTTGAGTTTATGGAGCGGGGCGGTATCGTGCTTGCTTCAGGAAATGGCGCTGATGTCGTTCCCGCTCACAAGAACCTTAAAAAACTTCCTGAAAAAGTGGATTTTAAGAAATATATCCTGAAGTAATGCCTCACTGTTTTCTGATGCCGTTGTGCCGTTTTGAGGGGCTGACGGCATCAGATAAAAGGCTTGACTTTTCAAAAAAGTGGTGGTATATCAAGATTGTCTTTCTGAGTGTGTGCTTTGGCCTCACGATTGAGGTGCCTGCAGAAAGACATTTTTTTATTTCAAAGTCCCCTCATCGTTGCCGCAGTCATTACCGGAACAGGTAAAATGGGGACCATACTTTGTATATATAAAATCACAATTGTACTTCCTGTAAACCTTTTTACCATTGAAAAAATCATAAAAGCGTGCTATATTATTAGAAAAGTTATGAAACTGCAGGAGTGTTCGTTATGGAAAAAAACAGTGCTGCCCGTTTTGACAAGCTGACATTGTTGTCGGCTTCGGAACGCCGCTACCCCAAGTCCCCTGATGAGGCGCATCTTGAGGTATTTGACAATGTTTACGCCAACCGGGATTATGAAATAGAGTTTGACTGTCCTGAATTTACCTCTCTGTGTCCTGTGACCAATCAGCCGGATTTCGGACACATCGTGCTGCGTTATATTCCGGATAAGCTGTGTATTGAGAGCAAGTCTTTGAAACTTTTTCTCTTTTCGTTCCGCAATGACAATACGTTCCACGAAGAGGCCGTGAACCGGATCCTTGATGCTGTGGTTGAGGCATGTTCTCCCCGGCACGCTGTGGTTGAGGGACATTTCAGACCCCGGGGCGGCATTGCCATTAATGTCAAGGCTTCTTACGACAAAGAAGGATGACTTTGTAAATGATCGATATGGAATTTATTGAAAATGGTTCTGTGACATCTGTGCCGGGGTTCCAGGCAGCCGGAGTCACAGCCGGATTCAAGAAGTCAGGCGCCCCTGACTTTGCCCTCGTTTTCTCTGAACACCCTGCAAGTTTTGCCGGAGTTTTCACCAGCTGCACCTTTGCCGCCGCCCCGGTTCTGCTGGGCAGGGAAAAGGTTCTTAAAGGCGGTACTTTGCGCGCTTTTGCCATCAACAGCGGCAACGCCAACGCCTGTACCGGCGCTCAGGGGCTTGAGAATGCCCGGAAAAGTTGTGAGATCGCCGCTGAGAAGCTGGGGATCCCTGCTTCTGATGTGGTGGTTGCTTCCACGGGCAGGATCGGTGTCCAGATGGATATGAGCCTTATTGAAAAAGGCTTTGATCTGGCAGTGCCCGCTCTTTCCGCTCAGGGGGGCAATGACGCCGCCCGTGCCATCATGACCACTGATACGGTGCCCAAAGCCGTGGCAGTCAAAGTGAAGATCAACGGCGTTGACGTGACCATCGGAGCCATGACCAAAGGCGCCGGGATGATCGATCCCAAACTGATCGCTCCCCATGCCACCATGCTCTGCTGTATCGCCACAGATGCCTGTGCCGACAACGGAACTCTTGCATCCATGCTGCTGCCCTGCGCGCAGGATTCTTTCAACCGCATTACCGTTGACGGCGACATGAGTACCAATGATACTGTGATCCTCATGGCCAACGGAAAATCCGGTGTTAAGGTTCTCCCCGGAAGCAGCGAATATGAAACACTCCGGCAGGCGCTCCTGAGCGTTATGCAGAAACTTGCCCGCGAAATGGTCATGGATGGCGAAGGCGCCACCAAATTTGTGACTGTCAAAGTGGTCAACGCCCGCAGCGATGCCGATGCCAAACTTGCCGCTGAAGCTGTTGCCAACTCTGTTTTGTGCAAGACTGCCTGGTTCGGCAATGATCCCAACTGGGGACGTGTCGTAGCGGCTCTGGGGTACAGCGGTGCGGAGTTTGACCCTGCCAAATGCAATATTTATTACGATGAAACTCCGGTGGTCCGCGACGGCGGCGATGCCGGAACTCCTGAAAGCGATCTGCTGGATGTGGTGAAAAAAAGAGAATTTGTCATCACTTGCGATTTCGGCGGGGGCAGCGGGGAGTACTGGGTCTGGTCAAGTGATCTTTCCCATGAATATGTCACAATCAACGCAGATTATCATACCTGAGGAACAACCATGGACAAAAAACAAATCAAGGCTCTGGTCATTACCGGATTCGGACTCAACTGTGAAACTGAAACTGCCGCTGCCTGCAAACTGGTGGGGATGACTCCTGAAAAGATTCATCTCAACGACCTTATTGCCGGCAAAAGATCTCTTGAGGAGTTCCATTTCCTCTGCTTCATCGGCGGATTTTCTTTCGGCGACCATCTGGGTTCCGGAACCGTTTTCGCCAACCGCGTGAAATTCCAGCTTCAGGATCAGCTGCAGAAGTTTGTTGATGACGGCAAACTGGTCATCGGCATCTGCAACGGATTCCAGACTCTCACCCGTCTGGGAATGGTTCCTGCGCTCCACGGTGATTACTTCACTCAGGAGGCTGCTCTTGCCCACAACGATTGCGGTGTTTTCCGCGATGACTGGTGCTATCTTAAAGCTGAAAAGGCCTCCCCCTGTGTTTTCACCCGCAACATGGAGCAGTTCAAGCTCCCCCTGCGTCACGGTGAAGGCAAGTTTGTTGCAACTCCCGAAGTGATGGCTGAGATCGAGGCCAACAATCAGGTGGCTTTGCGTTACTGCAACGCCGACGGCTCCATTGCCACTGAGTTCCCTGCCAACCCCAACGGCTCTACCAATGCCATTGCCGGAATCTGTGACAAGACCGGACGTATCTTCGGTTTGATGCCCCATCCTGAGGCTTTCCTTTCCCCCTTCAACAGTCCCGATTGGACCCGCGACCGTGCCAACGGCAAAGTCGCCGAAGAGGGCGACGGCGTGATGATCTTCCGCAACGCGGCAGATTACATCGCTGAAAATTTCTGATAACAGAAGTTGTAAAAAAAGGAGGCGCTTTTGAAGCGTCTCCTTTTTTGATGGAAAAATTTTTGATCAGAACTGAATTGTTCCCTGACGGTCTAAGGTGTTGCGCCAGGTGACCTGATCAAAGTTGTGTTCCCAGATGGAAATGATCCTGCCGAGCTTCGGATCGGTGTAGTCGCTCAGGGCATTGAAGAGCCACTTTTCGCCGGGGGAGGGCTTTTTGCTGAACTTGCTCCAGGGAATTGTGACAAGAGCGGCGATCTCACCTTTGGCAAGGGTAACACCGGGAGCGGGAACCGTGATCTTTCCGGCTGCTGCCTTGATCTTGAAGACGATACCCTGTCCCTTGTTGGCAGGATTATCTTTTTCAAGAAAATACTCCGCTGTGTGACCGTTGCGGAATCTGCCTGCAAAGCGTTTCAGATTTTTCCGGTCGGGGCCGAGAAAGACGGAAATACTTGTATCACGCATTTTCTGATAATCCCCGTTGGCGATGATGAAGTAAACATGAAGAGCCTTGTCATCGCTTTTGCAGAAAATTCTGGCAGCGTGATCTTTGTAGGGGGCACTTACAGGCGTGTGGAAATGCAGCGGCACAAAATATTGTACTTTGCCGTCGGGTTTGATGGTTCTGCCCGCAGGAATGATCTTTTTTTCTTTCAGCCACTTGATATCCCAGTTGAAAGGCGCATTAAGAGGCGCTGACAATCTGCCGCCGTCAAAGATCATATTTTTGTTGACATAGGCAAAAAGAGCCTGTCCGTCAAGGGAGACATAGGTGTTCTTTTTATCCATAGGGAAGTTGTCAATGGTTTCCTGACGTTTGGTTATCATTTTTTCAAAGGCTTTGTAGTCTGCAAGTGCAAGAGTTCTGCGGAATCTGGAAAAATGATTGACTGCTTTGGCAGTATACTTCATAAAGTCAAACTCAAGTCTGACAAGTTTCAGCTGCCAGTTCCCGGCTGCCTTTTTTTCCGCCCCGGCAAGAATCGTTTCAAGGCGGTCAATGATCTCATTGGGCCAGCGCAGATTGATGGTGCCGATGTTGACGCGTGACACAGGCATATTGCCGTTTAAGAGGGCAGGATCGTTCCAGTCGATCTCTTTTTTACTGTATTTCAGCTGCAATCTGCTGTCCATGAGCGTATAGAAATTTTCCATGTCAGAAGCCGCAGCTCCGAAGGTCTGTTTGCAGAAACGTTTCAGCAGCTCTTTGACATCCTGCTCAGGATCCTGAAGCAGTTTCAGCCAGATGTAGTAGGTGGGACCCTCAAGGCCGTGGAGTTCGCCGAAGCCGCAGCAGTAGATGCCTTTGACATTGCTGTCATAAAAAAGTTTGACCTGCTGTTTACAGAAGTTCCAGCTCTGCTTGGGCATGAAGCCCTCAGGTTTATACAATCCCCAGTTGTAAAGGTAGACTGTGAAGCCGCCAGGGACATGGTACCCTTTCCAGGATTGGACGACCTCCTCAGAAAAAGGAGCAAGTTCAATGGTGACATTGGACGGGAACTTTTTGAAACTTTCAGGCGGAGTTCTGGTGGGGCCATAGGCGATGATGCACACCCGCTTCCCGGGACGGTCTTTCATCAGCCTTTCAGCATACCCCCTGTGGAGGATCCACAGCTTTTCTCCCCATGCGGGATCTGTGCGGAAAGCCTGTGAATTTTTGGGGGAGGCTGTGACTTTCACGCCGAAAAGCTCCCGGCAGGGCTGACATTCGCACGGCACATAGCCGTCACTCTGTGCCAGCTGAGCCATTTCATATCCCTTGTCAAGGTTTGACAGGATCTCCTGATAGATCAGCTCCTGAACTTTTTTATTGGAAAGACAGAGCTGGTTTTGTTTGCCCGGTGTACGCTTGTTGTTGCGGAGTGCAAAGAATTCAGGATTGCTCTTGAAATATTTGCCCATGGGGACGGCAACCGGATGATTGTGTCCGCCGTAGCTGCCGTAATGGGGGCTGAAAAAGGCGTTGTTGGCAACATCGTATTCAAGAGATCTTCTGCCGCCTCCGGTCGTGGTGTACTGGATTTTCGGAACATGACGGAACTTGTAATCAGCAGGAATGGTGACTTTCTTCAAATGGGGCAGGGCGTCTGCGGCATCGGGTGTTCCGGCAAAGACCGCTCCGGCAAACTTTTCAAGAAAGGTCATGAGCGCTTTGTAGCTGCCCAGAATAAAATAAGTTCTGAAGCGGCTGCGGGGAGAGACCGTGTTGCGGTAATCCATGCCGTGGAGATAGATATTGCCTTCTTTGACATCGATCCTGTGTTCCCAGATCCCCCATTTTTCCGGGGTGAGTCCTGCTTTGCGGGCAGCTCCGGTATTGCCGATGAAAATGGCTTTACGGTTGTTTTGGAAAGTGCTTTCCTTGTAAACAGGAAGGGTGACACCCCCTTTCCTGCGGAAAAGCCGCTGCAATGTATCTGCCGCGATGGAATTGTAAACCGCTATTCCAGGCACATCGGAGTTATCGGCATAAACGATGGCGTAGTCCGTTTTGCCGTTGGCGAAGATCTCAAGATCAGCTCCCTGAACCATGACCAGAGCGAGGAGCGCCGGGAAGAGAAGGATTTTTTTCATTTTTTATCCTTTTCTTCAACCGCGGAGTTCGCGGAGGCGTTTGATCCGTTCTGAAATGGGAGGATGGGTACTGAACCAGCTGTCCATGCCCCCTCTCAAATTGAGTGCGGGACTGACGATATACATGGACTCAGATGTTTTGCTGTACTCCATGGGTTCCGTGTCGGCGGCAAGTTTGGCAAGGGCATTGGCAAGGCCGTCAGGGTTCCGGGTGAACTCCACCGCTGATGCGTCAGCCAGATACTCCCGCTGGCGGCTCATTGCCATCTGGATCAGCGCCGTTATAATGGGCGAAAGGATGGCAAAAACGATGCCGATGACCAGAAAGAGCAGCTGCAGATTATTGTCTCTGTCATCTCTGCGGCGTGAGGTGGCAAAAAAACTTCCCCGCAGAAAGATCTCGCTGAGCATGACGATACCGCCGGCAAGGATAGCCATCAGCATGGAGTAGCGGATGTCATAGTTGCGGATATGTGCCATTTCGTGGGCGATAACTCCCTGAAGTTCATCACGGGTCAGTTTTTCATACAATCCTGTTGTGACTGCAACGGCCGCATTTTCCGGGTTGGGACCGGTGGCAAAGGCGTTGGGGCAATCCGTGGGGATGATGTAGACCCGGGGCATGGGAACGCCTGCCGCGAGAGACATTTCTTCCACAACGTTGAAAAGCGGTGGGCAATCCTCTTTGGTTATCTCTTCGGCGCCGTTGAGCGCCATAATGGCGGATTCGCCGCCCAGCCATGCAAAGAGCAGCAGAATACCGACAATGATGATGCCTGCAATGAGTCCCACTCTGAAATCAGCCACAAGAGCTTCTCCGAAAATCGCTCCGGCAGCACCGAAAAGCGCCAGCATCCCCAGCATGAGAATGGCGCTGTTGCGGCGGTTGGCAGCGATCAGAGTGCGGAATGTTTCCTTTTGTGCCATAATCAGTTCCGCCGCCTTTTTCAGAATTTGACTTTGGGCACTTCGCGGTCAGCGGCTTCAGTGATCTGCCACAGTGCCGCATCTTTGAAGTTGAAGATAGAGGCGAAAATACAGGCCGGGAAGACCGCAATGGCGGTGTTGTAGTTGGTGGCAGTGTCATTGTAGTGCTGACGGGCAAAAGAGATACGGTTCTCAGTGGCGGTCAGTTCCTCCTGCAATGCGAGGAAGTTCTGGTTGGCTTTGAGGTCGGGATAGGCCTCAACCTGGATCATAAGACCTTTGAGGGCGCCTGTCAGATTGGTTTCAGCGGCGATACGGTTTTCGGTGTTGAGGTTGGGGGACATGGCGGCGCTCCGTGCCTGAGTGACCTTTTCAAGGACTCCGGATTCATGCGCGGCATATCCTTTGACCGTTTCCACCAGATTGGGGATCAGATCGCAGCGCCGTTTCAGCTGCACATCGATCTGAGCCCATCCGTTGTCCACCTCTTTGCGGCAGCGGACAAGGTTGTTGTAAATAGCGATGGCAGCAATGACAAGAACTGCAATAATACCGATAGTGATCCACATTCCCATTTTTTTTCTCCTTGTTTAATGATTTATGGATGATTTTTAAAATATGTGAAACATATTTGACTGCACACTCTTAAATATAACCTCAAAAGAGGGATTTTTCAAATCAAATGATCTCGGATGGGTAGGGCAGGGACTCCAGAAACATTCTGCCGTAACTGCGGGTGATCATCCGGGGGTCAAGAATGGTTATAAAACCTTTGTCGTTCTTGTTGCGGATCAATCTGCCTGCCCCCTGGCGGAACTTCAGCACCGCTTCAGGCAGGGAGTAACCGGAAAAGGAGTTTCCCCCCTCCCGTTCAATTTTCCGCATCCGCGCCGCAATGAGGGGGTGCGAGGGAACAGCAAAGGGGAGCTTTGTGATGATCACATGGCTCAATGCTTCTCCGGGAACGTCCACCCCTGTCCAGAAACTGTCTGTGCCGAAAAGGACTGAATTGATATCCTCTTTGAACTCCTGAAGCAGACGGAAACGGCTGCTGCCGTCTCCCTGAGCCAGAAGCTGCCAGCGGTGATCCAGAAAATCGTTCCGCAAACTTTCCTGACAGTACCGGAGCAGTTCATAGCTGGTGAAAAGAACAAAGGCTTTACCCTGCGTCAATTCCACCGCTGAATATATTTCATCTGCCAGAGCGTCGCGGTACTCCCTTGATTTGGGGTCGGGCAGATTGCGGATGAGCCTGATTTTTGCCTGAGCAGGGGAAAAGGGGGAGTCCAGCTGCAAAGTCCTGCCGGAAAATCCGCTGCGGCTGATGAAGTAGTCAAAACGGTTGCGGACCGTCAAGGTGGCGCTGCACAGTATGACGGTGAAATCCTGATTGAAGAGAATATCTGAAAGGATCGCCGCAATATTCAGCGGTGTGGCGTTAAGTGCCACGCCTCCCTGATCCTCTTCAGCATAGTATACTGCCTCAGGAATGGTTCTGTGCATAAAGGCGTCAAGGCTGTCCACTGTTTCCCGGCAGCGGGAGATCATGGATTCGATCTCAGTCTTGAATGATGAATCCTCCTCGTCTTCATCATCTGCAAGATTTTGCAGTCCTGACGCAAGGCGCATCAGCTTCGGAGTCAGGTTGTCAATGAAGTTTTCCGGGTGCACGATCTCAAGGGCTGACTCATTGTTTCTTCTCAACAGTTCCTCAAAGGCGGCAAAGAAACCGTAACTTTCATCTCTTGCTTCGGCAACTCTTCCTCTGAGTTCGGGGGAGATCCCCCCCTGACGCATAAGCAGTCCTTTAGCGTTGTCTGGATTGTAGATGCGGTTGAGCATACTCACCACAAGAGGCCGTGAAAGACGGACGCCCAGATGACTTGAGGCAGAATCCTCAAGAGAGTGGGCCTCATCAAAAAGGACAGCTCCGTAGTTGGGCAGCAGAGCACCTGCGGCGCCCTCCATGCAGCGCATGGCAAGATCGGTGAAAAAGAGCGCATGATTGGCAACGATGATATCTGACTCCTCCCATTGCCGCCGTGCCTTGAAGTAGCAGCAGCTCCGGAAATAGGGGCACTTGGCTTTCATGCAGTTGCCGCTTTCGCAGCAGATCAGACTCCAGACTTCTTTATCCACCCGGAACGAAAAGTCATCTTTGGAACCTTCCGAACCTTTTTCAAGGGCATTGAGCACCCGTTCTATGTCAAGAACAAGAGAGGGATTGGGCAGCAGCATATCTTTCTGCTCCCCTGAAAGCATGGCAAGACGGCGGCGGCAGAGATAGTTGCGCCGTCCTTTGGCGAGAGAGGCTTTGATCTCAAACCCCATGATGCGGCTGAGAAAAGGAATATCCTTGGTGATCAGCTGCTCCTGAAGATTGATGGTCTCAGTGCTGATGATCGCCGGACGGCAGTGGCGTTTTGCGCGGTAGATCAAAGGGATCAGATAGGCAAAACTTTTGCCCACGCCGGTGGGCGCTTCAACGCAGAGGTGTTCCCCGCGGCAGAGTGAATCGGCAATGGCGTTAGCCATGGTGCGCTGCTGGGGGCGGAGTTCACACTTGAGATTTTCGCTGCGGGCGTTTGTTTCAAGGACGCCGCCCGGGGCAAAGAATGCGTCGCATTCGGTGAGGAACTCATCACACAGTTCTTCATCCGGGGCGACTTCATAATCTGTCTCAAACTCCTCAAGGGAAAAATCCAAAATCTCTTCAGGGGAGTCGTCAAAGGGAGTTCCGGCGGGTTTTATCATCTGAAAAGACCTTCATTTCCGGAACACGGTCCTGTCAGCCGGGCGATCTGGCTGTCAGTTAGGTTAAAACGTTCACCGATGCTTTTCAGCATTTTTGCGGCGTGAGCTGAACTGCCTGCCGCAAGATCGGCGGCACTGCGGCGGAATTCAAATTCAATTTTACCGATCTTGCATGTGCCGGGCGTACCGGGAGGGCAGACCAGAGAGACATTTTCCACATTGAAAAGTTCGATCCTGAGGAGCGGCTGTTCCTCCTGCCAGCCGAGGGCTGTGCAGAGACGGCCGAGAAAATTGGCGATGCAGAGACACCAGGCACGCAAGGTTGCTCCGTCAATGGTGCTGCCGGGAGGGAAAGCGCCGATACAGTGAAAGAGGCCGGTCTTGTAGAGCTGCCACATCCAGTTCCCCTGAGATGCCATGAAGCGCAGAGAAACATTTGTCAGATAGGCATTCTCAATATTTTCACCATCAAAAAAGTTGATGCCCGGATTCCAGCGCCACGCATCGGCAGCGGCTTTACGCAGTCCGGTGAGATCAAAGGTGCCAGGCGTTTCAGGGAGAAGGGAAAGCTGAAAAAGAACACTCTCTTTCGGCGGATTTTTTCTCCTTTTGAAAAATTCTGCCGAAGAGTCGATCATGTCCGCAAACTGGGATTCTGAAGAGGTGCTGCTCAATGAACCTGATTCATAAAGTATTCCCCTCAGCACTCTGGCAAGCTGCTGGCGCTGGTTCCGCATGGCGCGCTGGATCAGCTGCTGCATTTCAATGGCGCGCATCGCCGGACGGCTTGAGGCTTCCGGAGTTCTGATATAGAAAACGCCGGTTGACAGTTCTGTGTCAACGCTGTTGCAGCAGACATGGGGCAGCTGGGTAAAGGGTTTGACAATGAAAATGACAAAGCGTTTACCGTCAATAAGGGGGCGTTCAATGGTGAAATCTATGGGGGGCTCCACACAGCGGTTGACAAAGGTTCCCACTGTGGAGGGATCAAAAGACGCACACTCCTCATCGCTGACGCCGGTATACAACGAGGGCCGCCCCGCCTGATCTTCCCCCACGCCGATGACAAGGAATCCCCCCTTGTTGTTGGCAAGGGCAATCAGATGGCGGATGATTTTTCCCCGTCCTCCGCGGGTAAGGGCGGTCCAGGACTGGGCGGCCTTGTAGTCCAGCTCATCTGACTCAATGCCGCGGTAGACGACCTCTTTCAAAAACTGTTCTGTGAACTGTTCCATAAAATTCAGAAAAAATCCTCAGCAAAGGGACTCCGGATCATAAAGGAGATACTGACAGTTGTCGCAATAGGCGATTTCGCCGCGTTTGAGGGCAACCGCTGTCTGAGCGGTGATCTTAAGGCGGCAGTGTCCGCAGGTCTCGTTGGGAGCTGTGGTCAGGGGAGCGGCTCCCTCCTTGTTGTTTCTCAGGGATTCATAGGGAGAAAGCAGGGCAGGGGGGATGTCGCGCACCAGTTCCGGACGGGCGGCTTGAAGTTTTGCGATCTCCTCTTTGACCACTTTTGAAAAGCTGAAAAGCTCTTCAAATTCAGTACGCAGATTTTTGATTTCGGCGTCATTGGCAAATTTGATTTTGGCGCCGGATCTTTTAGCCTCAGTCAGCTCTTCGTCGGCGGCAAGAATACGCTCTTCGGCCTCGCTGATCTTCTGCTTGTTGAGCTCAATGGCGTTGAGCATGGCCTGATATTCGTTGTTTTTCTTGACCATGGCGCTCTGCTGGCGCAGTTTTTCGCTGGAGCTTTCAAGCTCGGCGATAAGATCTTCATCCTGTTTGATCCTGAGTTTGATCTTTTTGACCACGGTGACGGCTTCTGCTGTATTGGCGGCGATTTTATCCCGCCTGGCGATGATATTGTTCATCTCTTTGGGGAGCGTTTCAAGCCGGGTTTCCATATCTTTCAATCTCATATCCGCTTCCTGAAGTTTCAGGAGTTTGCGTATTGCATTGCTGTCCATAAAATCTTCTCCTTGCATCAATTTTGTGGTATCTTAAAAAAGTTCCCCCTGGGAACCCGGTGATTTCAACCCCAGTTTTCTCCATGCCTTCGGTGTTGCGACCCTGCCTTTTGGGGTGCGGGTCAGAAGTCCTTTCTGGATGAGGAATGGTTCGTAGACCTCTTCAATGGAGTCCTCTTCCTCACCCACAGAAACCGCTATATTTTTCAACCCCACAGGGCCGCCCCTGAAGTTGACGATAATGGTCTCAAGAATGCGGATGTCCATCTCATCCAGACCGTCGGTGTCTATCTGGAGCAGTTCAAGCGCCGCCTGAGCGACTTCGCCTGTGATGACAGAGTCAGCTTTGATCTGGGCGTAATCTCTTGCCCGTCTCAAAAGGTTGTTGGCGATACGGGGCGTTCCGCGGCATCTGCCGGCGATTTCCTTTGCCCCCTCAGGCTCGATCCGGACCTTCAGGATATCGGCGGAGCGTTTGATAATGGCCTGAAGACTTTCCGTGTCATAGTAATCCAGACGGATATTCACCCCGAAACGGGCGCGCAGCGGCGCTGTGATCATGCCCTGGCGGGTGGTGGCTCCGATCAGAGTGAAACGGGGGACTGAGAGGCGGACAGAACGGGCGCCTGCCCCCTGTTCCAGCATGATGTCAATGAAAAAATCCTCCATGGCGCTGTAAAGGTACTCTTCAACAGTGTTGCTGAGGCGGTGGATCTCATCAATGAAAAGCACATCGCCCGGTTCAAGGGCTGTCAGAAGTCCGGCCAGATCCCCCGGTTTCTCAATGGCGGGACCGCTGGAACTTTTGAGAGAGGAGCCCAGTTCGTTGGCGACAATGTATGCCAGCGTTGTCTTGCCCAGTCCCGGAGGACCGCAAAGAAGAATGTGATCCAGAGCCTCGTTGCGTTCTTTTGCGGCTCTGACAAAAAGCTCCAGCTGGTCTTTGATCCGGTTCTGCCCGGGAAATTCGGAAAAATGCTGCGGCCGGAGAGAGACCTCTTTTGCCTCTTCCCGGCGGTTCAAAGTAGATGTTATGAAACGTTCCGTCATTTTTTTAAGAAAAAAACTTGTTTTTGACATGAAATTGTGTTACTTTATAAAAATAACATACAATCTTGGAATTTTCCAGTAAAAAAACAAAAAAAAGTGAGGAAACACAATGTACAATCCTGATTTGGCGAAAAAAAGTGCCAACACGATTCGTGTGCTGGCTGCCGAAGCGATCCAGAAAGCTAAATCCGGTCACCCCGGTATGCCTCTCGGCTGCGCTGACTATGCCTTCACTCTCTGGGACAAATATCTGCGTCACAACCCCGCTGACCCCAAGTGGCTCGGCCGCGACCGTTTTGTCCTTTCCGCCGGACACGGCTCCATGCTGATTTACAGTTTGCTCCACCTCTTCAACTACGAAGGCATGACCATGGAGCAGCTTCAGCAGTTCCGTCAGTGGGGCAGCCTGACCCCCGGCCATCCTGAGTTCGGACACACCGCCGGTGTTGATGTGACCACCGGTCCCCTGGGCAGCGGATTCTCCTCCGCCGTCGGTATGGCCATCGCTCTGAAGCACTTCGGCGCCGACACCGGTCTTGACAAAGCCGGACTTGCCGACCAGAAGATCTATGTCATCTCCGGCGACGGCTGCATGATGGAAGGCTGCACCAGTGAGTCCGCTTCTCTTGCCGGACACCTGAAACTGGATAATCTGGTCGTCTTCTACGATGACAACACCATCACCATTGAAGGCTCCACCAATCTCGCTTTCAGCGAAGATGTTGAAGCCCGTTTCAAAGCCTACAACTGGCGCGTGCTGCGCATTGCCAACGCCAATGACGCCGCTCAGTGCGACGCCGCTCTGGCTGAAGCCCAGAAGAGCGACGGCCGTCCCACCCTCATCATCGGCAAGACTGCCATCGGTTACGGCGCTCCCAACAAGCAGGGCAAGGCTTCTGCTCACGGCGAACCCCTGGGCGATGAAGAGATCGCCGCTCTCAAAGCCAATGTGGGTATCGAAGGCAACTTCACCGTTGATGCCGACGTGAGAGCCTACTGTGACAACCGCTGCAAGGAACTTGCCGCCGCCGCTGCTGAATGGAACGCCAAATATGATGCCTTCCTCAAGGCTGATGCCGAAGCTGCCAAAAAGGTCAGCGCTCTTGTGAACCGTGAAGTCCCCGCAGACATCACCGCTCAGCTGATGGCTGCTGCTCCTGTTGACAAACCCATTGCCAGCCGTGCCTCCTCCGGAACCATTCTCCAGAAGGCTGCTGAACTGGTTCCCGCCCTCTTCGGCGGTGCCGCTGACCTTGCTCCCTCCACCAAGAGCAACCTCAAGGTGGGCGGCGACTTCAGCGCTGAAGATTATGCCGGACGCAACCTCCACTTCGGTATCCGTGAGTTTGCCATGGGCCTTGCCGCCAACGGTATGGCTCTTACCGGTCTGAACATCCCCTATACCTCCACCTTCTTTGTCTTCTCTGACTACATGAAGCCCGCCATCCGTCTGGCTGCCATTCAGAAACTGCACCAGATCTACATCTTCACCCATGACTCCTTCTACGTCGGTGAAGACGGCCCCACCCATGAACCCATCGAACAGATCGCCATGCTCCGCAGTATTCCGGGCGTGACCGTGATCCGTCCGGCGGAATCTCACGAGGTTGCCGGTGCCTGGGCAGCCGCTTTGCAGGCCGATGGTCCGGTGGCTCTGCTGCTGACCCGTCAGAACCTCAAACCCTACGATGAAGAGACTGCCAAAAACGTCGACGTTGAACGCGGTGCATTCGTCGTCAGCGATGAAGAGAACTTTGAACTTATCCTGCTTGCCACCGGTTCCGAAGTCAATCTGGCTCTGGAAGCTGCGGAACTGCTCCGCGC
>JAGBWB010000141.1 GCA_017629975.1 Lentisphaeria bacterium | reverse complement strand
CGGGATTTTCGGCCTTGGCCTTGGCATAGAAAAAGTAAACCAGCGTGTCTCCGTGGTGGCTCCGGATGGCATCCCGGATGAAACTGCTCAACCGGTGCGCCCGGGCAAGACGGAGCCCCTCCACCACATGACCCAGAATGATCCCGGCACTCTGCACCGGATCGAGCATACGGTGCAAAACATCGCTGCGACGGTTGTTTTCAATAAAGTAAGGAGCCTTTTCAAGTTTACCGATATCGTGGTAAAGCCCTGCCGCTTTTGCTTTGAGTGAATTGGCCCCCACAGCCCGGGCGGCATCTTCAGCAAGTGTCGCAACTGTCATACTGTGGAACATCGTTCCCGGAGCTTCACGCTTCATTCTTTCAAGGAGGGGATGGTTGTAGTCGCAAAGCACCATAAGGGACATATCTGTGGAAATATTCAAGACCAGCTCACAGAGAAAGAGCAGCACCAGCGCAACCACCGCCGCTCCGAAGGCGGAACTTCCCACTACGACTGCTGTTTCAAGGAGTTCTTTCAGGGAACGGCGTTCAGAAAGAATCAAATCGCAGTGCAGTATCAGAACGATCAAAGCCGTCGCTATGAAACTTCTGACAAAGAAAGTCCGGTAGTTGGTGACCTTGCGCATGAGCAATCCCGTCAACGCCGCAAGGATCAGATAACGCAACGTCACTTCATAGGGGCGGTCCGGGGAAAGCATCAGCACCGTTATGGCGATGGCAAACAAAGAAGCACACATGGCCACCCGGTAACTTACAAGCACCGTCAGCATAATGGCACAGAGTGCCACCGGCAGAAACAATTGCAGAGAAACTGCCGTTATGGGGTTGGAGATCCGGGCGGCGACGGAACTGTGGAAGATCTTGATGGCAATATAATTGCTCACAAGAGAAATACAGATGATCCCTGCAGTCAGCATGATCTTCCGGTTGTCCCGGACAAGTTCAGGGTAGATCCTGTAAAGGAAAAAGATGCTCATGATCATCAGCGCCAGACTCAATCCTGCCCGGTAGAAAACGACCGGATGCAATTCCGGCGGTATGGATCGCTCTGCCGCCTGAGCAAGTTCAAGGAGTTCAGGCGTAATCACTTCTCCCCGTTTGATAAGCACCTCGCCCTTGCGTATGTGCCGGGTTTTGGGGCGGAAACTTTTCAGGACCACCTCACAGGCAGCTTCACGCATCTTTTCATCACGCTGCAGATTGCCCGCACCGATAATGTTTTCAAGGATCTGAGTGAATTCCCTTCTCAGGGAGCCCCCCCGGGGGAAAAGCATTTCCGCCAGGTGGCGCGCCGCCTGCCGTGAGTCGGGAATATCTCCCATGCGGGTCACTGCATTGATCCTGTTCAAAGCATCTATCGTCCGGATGGGGGTGGAGACTTTGTAAGTTTCACGCAGGGAAACAGGCAGGATCCCTCCGGAGAGCAAACGCTCCAGAAGAAGGCGGAAATTCTCATAACTCAGATTGTTCCGGGAAATGATATTGAGCTCTTCCAGTAAGGCAGGCGACAGGCTGCCAGCCAGTTTGGATGCAAGAGAATTGCCTGCAGGGGTGTATTTGCGCTTCTCCCTCTCCAGCTGCAAACGGCTTGCGGCACAGCTGAAAAGATCGGCAAGTTCACGTTGGACAGCCGTAGTCCGGCGGGGATCTATCCGGCAGAAAACAGGAACCGCATCAAGGAGTTTCTTCCGGCTTTTTTCATTTTCCAGCTGATTTGCGTATTCAAAATCAGCCAAAGCCCGGAAATCACGCAAAGCGGTGGAATTCAGTGTCACGCCGCCGGCGGAATGGGCATGAGTGGCAGAGAGGATCAACAGCACTGACGCAGTGACCCACACCAGCATCATGGAAAGGATCCAGGGAGCTGGTGAAAGATTGAGCCGTTCCTCCATGGGAGTTCCCCGGAGCAGATGACGCTCTGAAATCGTCCTGCCGGGACGGAATGAAAAGAATCTGAGAAGTTTTTTCATATTTTTTCCTTGAATCCGCTGCCGCCGGTATAATGAGTGATGATGGTTTCGATCAACCGGTGACGCACAACGTCCGCAGGCTTGAAAAAGGTAAATCCGATACCGGGAAGATCCTGCAGGGTCTCAATGGCATGTTTGAGGCCGGAACGTTCATTTTCTTTCAAATCCGACTGCTGGGGATCGCCAGTGACAATACAGCGGGAACCGAACCCCATGCGGGTGAGAAACATGAGCATCTGATCAACGGTCGTATTCTGGGCTTCATCAAGGATGATGAAGGCGTTGTTGAGCGTCCGCCCCCTCATAAAGGCAAGAGGAGCTACTTCAATGATCCCTTTGAGGATCAAATTCTGTGCTTCATCGTAAGGCAGCATATCGTAGAGGGCATCATAGAGGGGACGCAGATAAGGAGAGACCTTGTCCTCCATGGATCCCGGCAGAAAGCCCAGTCTTTCCCCGGATTCCCGTGCCGGACGGGTCAGCACGATACGGGAAACATCCCCCTTGATGAAAGAGGCCACCGCCATGGCCATGGCAAGGTAGGTCTTTCCGGTTCCGGCGGGGCCGACTCCGAAAACCACTTCGCAGCTGCGCATCATCTCGACATAGAGCTGCTGGCGGCCGGAACGGGGCATGACACAGGGCTTTTTAGGGCTGACCTCAAGACGGTTTTTCCACAATTTTACCGGATCACAAGGCGTCTGACTGCGGTAAGAACCGCAGAGAAAGTCAAAATCCCGCTGTGTAACAGGAGATTTACGCAGTTTGCAAAGGGCACTCAGGTCAGTGAAAAATGATTTGACTTTCTCAATATTTTCACATGTCCCTGAGACGGAGAGCATATTTTCCCGTGCCGTAAGCTGCACATGAAAAAAAGAAGATAAGGTGCGCAGATTACGCACCTCATCACCGGCACAAAGTTCGTTGACTGTCAGGTTGCCTTCCAGAAAAATGCGGCGGCAGTCACTCCCTTGACCGGAGTGAATACCGCCAGACTCCGGAACCCCGGAAAGTTCTTCTGTCATAACTCGGGGATCACCAGACGCATGCCGACACTGAGGCGGTTACGGTTTTTAATGACCTTGGCATTGGCCTTGAAGATCATATCTTCCATACTGGCACGACCATAATACTGCTTGGCGATACCCCCCAGGGTGTCACCGCTTTTGACCACATGGAATTTTCCCTCCTGAGGAGCTGCAGGGGCCTTCTCTGTTTCGGCGGCCTTGCCCTGAGCTTTCTTGTCATCCAAATCGGAAGCCACAGGAGCTTTGAGCTCTTTTTTGCCGTCTTCGGGG
>JAGBWB010000140.1 GCA_017629975.1 Lentisphaeria bacterium | reverse complement strand
GCCGAACTGCGGAAAACAGACGGCAGCAGCAAAACACTCCGTTTCCAGGCGCTCCTTTCTGAAGCTGACCGGGAAACGGTTCTTGCCGGCGGGACTCTTAATCAATAATGCTGCCCGGGAACTGGAAAAATTATCTGACGGGATTCACCGACTTCAACGCTCTTGCGGAAACCGAAAAAAAGGTTGCTGCAAGGCGTGAAGCGGGAGTCGTCTTTCCGCCGGAGGAGGCCGCTTATACGGCGTTGGAGCTTACTGCACCTGAAGATGTCCGGGTGGTCATTCTGGGACAGGATCCCTACCACGATGACGGACAGGCTTACGGTTTGGCGTTTGATGTGCCGGAGGGGGTAAAAGAACCGCCCTCTCTGAGAAACATAAAAAAGGAGTTCCGCAACGATTTAAAGCGTGAACCCGGATCTTTGCGTACCTGGGCAGAACATGGCGTGCTGCTGCTCAATGCGGTCCTCACTGTGGATGCCCATGCTCCCGGCAGTCATGCAAAACTCGGCTGGGAACTTTTCACCGACTCAGTCATCCGGGCAGTCAGTGCCCGCAACGAGCGTGTGGTGTTCATTCTCTGGGGAGCTTACGCCATAAAAAAAGCCGTCCTTGCGGACAGCTCAAAGCATCTTATCATCACCTCTGTGCACCCCTCCCCGCTTTCAGCGTCAAGAGGATTTTTCGGGAGCGCGCCCTTCAGCAGAACCGAAGCGTTTTTTCAGGGCAGTTGGCTCTGGCCCTGAAAGCTCTCACTTTTTGCCGTAATTCACATCAGCAAGACGGAATCCGGGAGCAGGCAGCGCCTGATTTGAAAGAAACTTTCTTATAAGCTCTGCCGGATCAGGCTCCTCCCCTTTCCGGCACCAGAAAATCTCCTGCCCGGAGCGCTCTATCTTGCGGAAGAAAATATCCTGCCGCTTGGCAAACTGCCGGATCTTGTCAAGAAGACTCTGCCGCATTTCTTCAAAAGTGCATTTCCCCTGAAGATAAAAAGCGATCTCCCGGTATTCAAGGCCGAAAAACTCCAGTTTTTCATAAGAGACGCCCTGAAGATCATGAAGTTTTCTCACCTCTTCGATCATACCGGCTTCAAAGCGGGCGTCAAGACGCTTCTCTATGCGTTCCCGCACAGTTGTTCTGTCATAAAGAACTCCCAGCACAAGAGAATCAAGTTCAAAAGGAGGCGTAAAAGAGGGGGCCGCCTCATAGTCAGCTGTACTTCTTGCCACACCTTTTTCCCGGGGCGGCAGCTGGGCGCCGGGCAGTCTGTACCCTTTGAGCAGAGCATCCAGATAAAGGGCGGTTCCGCCGCAGAGTATGGGCAGCTTGTTTCTCTTGACGATATCCCCGATGGCGGCAAAGGCATCGCGGCAGAATTCACTCAAATTATAGGTATCAGTTTCCGGATCAGCGATATTGATAAGATGGTAAGGTACATTGCCGTACTCTTCAAGATCCTTGCCGGTTCCGAGATCCATATAACGGTAGACCTGCCGGGAATCGACACTTATGATCTCACCGTCAAACATCTGAGCCAATTTCACAGCCAGAGCGGTCTTTCCGGTGGCAGTAGGCCCTGTAATTGCAACAATTTTCACTTTTTCAGACATAAAAAACAACTTTCAATTTGAAATTTCCCCCTGTCAGGTATTATATTATGACGCATGAATGTGTCAAAGTCAAATCAAAAAGATAAAAAAATATGAAAAAACAGAAAACTTTGGCCGGAAGCGCCCAATTTTCCGGCATTGCACTCCATACCGGCGTGCGGGCAACGTTACGGATCACTCCGGCGCCTGTCAACACCGGGATCCTTTTCTGCCGCGTTGATCTGCCGGAGCGTCCCATGATCCCCGGACTTGCTCAGTGCGTTGTTGATGTTCAGCGCGGAACCACCATTGCCGTTTCAAAAACAGCCATTGTCTACACTGTGGAGCATATCCTTTCTGCGCTCCATGCCTGGGAAATCGACAACTGCATCGTTGAAATGGATGGTCTTGAGCCCCCTATCGCCGACGGTAGTTCCCTGCCCTATTACAACATGATCGCCGAAGCAGGCGGCTCCGTTGAGCAGGACGCAGAGGTCAAAATCTTCACTCCGCCTCATCCGATCCTTGTCCAGGGCGGACAGACTCAGATCGCCATGTTCCCCGACAGCGAAAAACTGACCATTTCATGCATCACCTCATTCAAAGACTGCCCCATTGATCCCCAGTTCTTTGAATATGAACTCAACAAAGAGACCTATGTGACCGAGATCGCTCCCGGACGCACCTTTGTCAACTTTGCTGATTTGAAACAGCTCCTTGCCATGGGACTGGTCAAAGGCGGCAGTCTTGACGCAGCTGCAATCATTCACGACGGCGCCATCATCTGCAAGGAACAGCTGCGTTTTCAGAATGAGATCGTCCGTCATAAAATACTTGACATGATTGGAGACCTCAAACTCACCGGCATGCGGCTCACCGGCAGGATCATCGCCATCCGCCCCGGCCACCCCAAAAACGTTGAACTTGCCAAAAAACTTATTGAACGTGCCGCTGAACAGGCATAAAAATAAAGAGGAGACAGAACCCCATGGGTAAATTGTACGATGTTTGCGAACTGAAAAAAGCTCTTCCGGTGTGGAGTCAGCGTCTGATGCTTGACCGCGCGGAGATCATTGATGAAACTCATGCTGTGGCAGTAAAAAATCTGACCAACAATGAAGAGTTTTTCAACGGACACTTCCCCGACCACCCCATCATGCCCGGCGTGCTTCAGCTTGAGGCCATGCGTCAGCTTGCAGAACTTCTTGGCGCAGGAAAACTTGCTCCCGCAGCAAACGAACAGATCTATATCAAAAGTGTGGGCAAAACCCGTTTCCGCCGTCCCAATGTGCCCGGCGACCGGATCAAAATCGAAGTGGAACTTATTGCAGAAGCTGACCGGGAACTTACTTTCAAGGCAGAAATCACCAACGCTTCCGGCGCCGCCTGCGACAGTCAGTTCACACTGGCAGTCCGTCCCCTGCCTGCGCCTAAAGCCCTGCCTGAGCTTTTCAATGCCTCAGACCGTTCGGCTGAAGTTAAACTCAATGAAGAAGCGACCAAGGCGCTCATGCCCCACCGTTATCCTTTCCTGCTCATTGATTATGTGCTGAAAGAAGAGGGGTCCACCATCATTGCGGTAAAAAATGTCGCTGCCAATGAACCCGTCTTCGCCGGTATGACAACTCCTGTGATGCCTGAAAACCTGCTTTGCGAAATCGGCGCTCAGGCAGGATGTGCCTGTGTGCTTTCCCGTCCTGAAAATGCCGGTAAACTGGGATTTTTCATGTCCATTGACAGTGCCGAATCTCTGGTTCCTGTGGTTCCCGGCGATCAGCTGGTCATTGAATGCGACCTGCCTCCGTCAAAGTCCCGTTTCGGCAAGGGCAGCTGCCGCATGACTGTGGACGGTGTGGAAGTCTTCAAAAGCGCCATCATGTTTGCGATCGTGGATGCCTGATCTATGTTGAATATCGTTCAGCTTGAGGATTACGCTTCCAACTTTGACAATCTGATAGACAGCTCCTTCTGGAGTTCAGAAGGGGCTTTTAAAGCCTATTTGCGAACCACTTCTGAAGAAGTAATTGAGCGTGCCAGAGAGGCAGACGCCCTTTTGATCAATAAAACGATCATCAACAAAGAGCTTCTGACACAGCTTCCCCGGCTCAAATACATCGGCATTCTGGCAACAGGATACAATGTGGTCGATCTTGAAAGCTGCCGCGCAGCAGGAGTCGCTGTGACCAATGTTCCGGCATACAGCACCGACAGTGTGGCGCAGCATACCTTTGCGCTGCTGCTTAATCTGGCACGGGAGGTGGAGCTCCATGCCCGCTATGACTGGAGCACTTCTCAGGATTTCTGCAAGGTGCTGACACCGCAGCTGGAACTGACCGGGAAAACGATCGGGCTTGTGGGTTTCGGAGCCATCGCCCGCAAAGTGACCGAGATCGCCCTGGCTTTCGGCATGTCTGTGGCAGTGTTCACAAGAACTCCCTCAAAGGTGGATCTTCCCCAGGTCAAAGTGTGTGCAGATTTTGAAGAACTGCTTCAAATCAGCGATATCGTGTCGCTCCACTGTCCGCTTTTCCCGGAAAATACCCGGATGATCAATGAGCAGACCATTTCGTGCATGAAAGAGGGCGCCATTCTGCTCAACACCTCCCGGGGCGGACTTATTGATGAGAAAGCGCTCCGCAAAGCACTTGACTCCGGAAAAATCTCAGGCGCAGGTCTGGATGTATTGAGCACCGAACCGCCTCCGGCGGATCATCCCCTGCTTCATCATCCCCGCTGCCGCATCACGCCCCATACAGCGTGGGCGACAGTTGAGGCGCGCATGAGACTTTTTAACACAGCAAGAGAAAATTTGCGTTCCTTCATTGCCGGCGGTGATTTGAACCGTCTGGTCTGAAACAATCGTGCGTTCCTTTTTCATCCCCGGCAAGTT
>JAGBWB010000139.1 GCA_017629975.1 Lentisphaeria bacterium | reverse complement strand
TGTGAAAAATATTCTGGTGGAAAACTGTGTTTCATACGCCAATTATTCACTTGCTGACGATTCGGCTGCCAATATTTATTTTGTAAGCGGAACAAATGAAAACTGCATTGTCAGAAAGTGCACCACCTTCAAGTCCAGACTGAGCGGGATCCGCTTTTATGCAGCGGCCGCCCCCGGTTGCGTGATTGAAAAGTGTGTCTCCTGGGGACACGGCGTCAGTGATCTTCAGGTCAAACCCCCGGACAAAAGGGCGGTCATCCGTGAATGTGTCGCACTCAAAGATGCCACAACCCACACTGTCAGAAACAATATTATTGCAGGCAACGTTTTCCGCCCGAACCCTCAGGACGATCCCACAAGTCTCTACTGGACTCAGAAGGGCATCAGGGAAAAGATGCAATATAACCTTGCCGACTGGGAAAATTTCGACGGCCGTCCCATGTCTGACAGCACCTTCAAGGGGGGACTTCCTTATGATAAAACGGTTTATTTTCTTGCTCCTGATGGAAAGGATACCAATTCCGGAACCACCATCCGGGCTCCCCGGAAGAGTTTGAAAAATATTCCTGACGGTTCCACCGTTTACCTTATGCCCGGAAAATACGGCAAACTTCTTGTCAGTCAAAAAAATCTGACTCTCGCCGGAAGAGGCCGTTATACCCGAACTCTTGTTGCGGGAGTGGACATTACAGGCAGCAATGTGACAGTGCGCAAAATCAATTTTTCCGCTCCTGTTGCTGTCAAGGGAAACAACGTGACATTTGAAAACTGTTCTTTTGCAGAAAATTTGAATTTCAGAGAGTCAAAAGATTTCCGCGTGATCCATTGTGCTTTTGTTAAAGGAACTGTGGAAGCAGTTCAAAGTTCAGGAGCTGTTTTTTCCAATATCCTTGCCAAAGCGGTAAAAAAATCAGCTTCGATTTACAGCGATAATAATGCTTACCCTGACCGTGTTCCTGTCGGAGAAAAGCGTTCCTTTGTCTGCAAGGCCCTTTTTAATGCCCCTGAGAAGGGGAACTTCACATTGAAAAATGCGCAAGCCTTTGCCGGACGTGCCCTTGACGCTTTCCCCGTCGGTCCCTGGAACCGTGTGCCCGGTCTGCCTGACGGAAAAATCCTTTATCCTGTTGTTTACCGTACCACACCTGACAGTGCGGAAATTCAGTGGCATCTGCCCGCAGGCAAAGAAGAGTGCCATATCAGCTGGAAAGAGAAAAAAGGCGGCCGCTGGATGAAAAAAACAATCCGGGGAGAGAGCTTCCGCAATGTGACACTCACGGATCTTAAACCCGGCACCGGGTATATATGCCGCATCTCAGGCTCCCACAGCAAACAGGAGTGTTTTCTCAACATTGAGCCGACTCAGGCCGGAGAGGTGGTGGCGGAACTTGCCTTTACCACTCCCGTCAAGGCTCAGGCTCCCGGAGAATACTTTGTCGCTGTCAACGGTTCCGACAGGAATCCCGGCACTTTGGAAAAGCCTTTCAGAACGATCACCCATGCCCTTGACAGCATTTCCCCCGGTGATACTGTCACCGTGCGGGGAGGGCGTTACTTTGAAAAACTGCTGTTCAAGGTTTCTGACATGACCTTGAGGGGAATGCCCGGAGAGAAGGTCTATCTTGACGGTGAACGGAAACTGCTGAATATGATCAGTTTTTATCACAAACGCAACATCACCATTGACAACTTCAGAATGAGGGGCGTGATCACTGCAAACGACTCCTATATCCATTGCATCAGTTCTTCAGATATCAAACTGAAACGTCTTTTTATTGACGGCAGATGGGCTGACGGCTATTCGCCGACGGCACTTTTTGCGGTTTTCTGCAACAACATTCTTTTTGAAAACAGCGTTTCCATGAATGCCTTCCGGGGTTTTCATCTGATTGCCTGCGACGGGATCAGAGTGAGAAATTGTGTCCTGGCTCTCAATTCACTCAATCAGATCCATTTCAGCAGTTTTTCAGAAAAGGCCAAAGCAGTCATTGAAAACAATATCGTCTGTGACACTATTGCCGGAAAGCCCCACAACTCTATTTTCTTTGCAGAACCTGTTCACCCCGGGTTGAAGATCGAGAACAACTGTTTCTACATTCGTACTGATGCTGAGAAACGTAACTTTGTTGGAACCTGGTACGGTAAATGGTCTGGGATCCACCCCATAGCCCATTACAGGAAAGCACATCCTGTGGCAAAAGAGACCAACATTTTCAAAGATCCTGTTATGGCAGGACTCAAACTGCACAAAGTTCCTTTCCCGAAAAATGTCACCGAAATTGAATACCGGGCAACGGCAGACGGCAAAAGCTGGCAGGAACTTGATTTCAAGGATTTCTTCCCCGCAGATGCTGAAGTGCGTAAAAGAAATATGGGGCTCAGAGAGAAGGAAATTCGCTGATGCTCTTTTTGCGGGAAAAGTCACTTTGATGAGCGGTTTTCTGTTTCCTGGCGGAACAGTGCCGGTAAATGGGTTTCCAATGCCGCTGCGCCTGCCGTCAAGCTCTCTGACAAAGCCGTTGCTGTGGAAAAACGTTTCTCTCCGGGACATCTGGTGCAGAAAGATGCTTCAGGAGTGTACTTTCCCATTTATCTGCTGAAGCCCGGCGGCAGCTTCTTCCTTGAGTCGGTCAAGGCCGGGGGCAGACGCAAAGGGTAGTAACAACTCTTTTACCGGTGTCGCAAAAAAAACAGTCCGGAAGGTGTTTCCGGACTGCTTTGTATTTGGAAAAGAAGAAAAGTTACTTGCCGTACTCTCTGAAAGAGAAGAGTCCAGCCTTTTTATATTTTTCCACTTCGGCTTTGAAGCCGTTGTAGCAGATGCCCCAGTCAGAGGGACCGCCGAGGAACTTGACGCCCTTGTCGATCATCTGACGGCAGAAATCAGGATCGCCGAAACCGACCGTTCCGCAGTAGATATTGTGCTTCTGACAGATGGCGGCAAGTTTGTCAATGGCGGCAAGGACTTCAGGACAGCGGAACTGCCCCGGTTTGCCGATGCTGTGACAGAAGTCCGAAGGCCCGAGGAAGAGGACATCAATTCCTTTGACTGAGGCAAATTCATCTGCCTTTTCAAGGGCTTCAGGATCTTCGATCTGGGCGACGATAAAGGTGTTGTCATTGGCGAACTGCATGTAATCAAGCATGGGGGCATATCCCTGATCGGCGTCCTGATTGACGGCGTCCACGCCCCGCTTGCCCAGAGGATGGAACTTGCACTCTTTAACGATGAACTCAAGCTGTGACTTCTCATGGATGTGGGGGATCATCAAACCTTGAGCGCCCGCTTCAAGAGGCTGGATGAGATCGGTGTAATCCCCTTTACCGTAAGAGGTGCGGACCATCATATCAATGCCGGTGATCTTGGCGGTGCGGAGGATGTTTTTCAGATTTTCAGGGTCAATATATGCGTGTTCGTTGCAGATCCAGAGCACATCGTACCCTGCATAACCGATCATTTCAGCCATATCGGGAGTCATGAAGTTGATCTTTGCCGCAAGAATGGGTTCGCCCCGGCGCATTTTTTCTCTGACGATGCTGGTTTTCATATTCTCTTTCCCTTAAATTTACAGCCCGTTTTTCTTAATGGTGACATAACCGTATTTTTCCAGAAACTCCAGAGTTGCAAGCAGAGAATCTCCGGCATCGGGGGTGGGGGTGCGCTTGTGGAAGAAGTTGGTGATAATGGTGGATTCATGGACTGTCCGTTTACCGTCAAGGAGTGCCATAAACAGCATGACCGGCATGGTTATGCGGGTATAACGCTCCGGAACAGGGACTTTGGCGAGAGACATGAGCTGGGAAAATCCGGGAACCCGGGTGACGATCCACTTTCTCATGGGGTGGTCAAAGGGGATCTGGGGGGCGTTTTCTTTCATGGCAGGAGCATTGCTGCGGCATTGTTCCACTGTTTTGATGATTTCCGCTTCATCAACGGCGCCGGGAACTGAGGCGTTGAGAAGAGTGATCCGCCTGGCGTGGTATTGGACAAGGAAAGTGGCGATGATCTCTTTTTCATCTGCTGAGAAAGCGCCCTCTGCAAGGCGGGCAAAGTCGGCGGCGGCATCGGCAAGGACGCCCTCTGTGATCTCTCTGACAAGCTCCTCTCTGCCGACTCCGGAGGCGGCATTGTTGAGTCGCGCGTGGCAGGCGGTCATAACAGCTGCCACCATGGCGGCGATATCCCAGTCGGCATCGTTGAATATGGCGCCTGTGTTGTGGTGTCTGTCGGGGGCAGGGGGCGTATGGAGCCAGCAGCAGGGGATATAGACGGGGGCGTCCGCGGAAAAGGTGTCGTCAGAAAGGTTTCCGGGAGTTTCCTGGAAAGGAACTTCGGGGAAATTTTCTTTCAGCATATTTCTCAGGAGCACTGGTCCAAAACAGGGGGCAGAGGCCGGACTGTGGCGCAGTTCAAGGAGAACGCCTGCTTTTTTCAAAGTTTGATGGCAGACACTGTCCATATTGATCATGCTGATAATATTTTCAGTGCGCTTCCGGTTGAAAAAATACTCTGAGAAACCGTAACGCTCCATGGCGAAAGTCACCCGGAGTCCTGTTTCAAGAGCAGAGATCTTGCCCGCTTCAGCAAGACTCTTCAAAGCCTTGCCCACGGCGATGGAAAGGACAACGCCTGCGGCGTCATCGGGAACAAAAGGTTCATACATGTGGGCAACGAGAGCGTGTTCCTTTGGGCTCTTGCCGGGAATGACGCCTGTGAGGGTGTAGATCTCACCCGGATAGACTTTGGTTTTCATTTCCGCCTTGAGAATGACTTTTTCTCCGGCCGCAAGACGCCCGGCAAGCTCTCTGCCGTGGCGGGGCGTGATGGAAAAGACCCAGATCATGGGATCGTCTTTGGTGTAATACCACCCGGTATGGCCTGAGCCGTTCATCCAGCGGACACTGTCGGGTTCGGAGTCGTAAGTTGCATCCACATAGGCAACGATACCCAGCGCGCCGCTTTCAATGAGTTTTTTTCTGACGGGGGAGGAGGGGGAGCTGTCCCACAGAACGATCTTGCCGGCAAATTCGTGCCAGTCATCGGAAACGGCACTGTGGAGGTCTATGAGTTCCGCAGTGACGCCGCCTTCGGGGGTGGGGGGGCTCCAGATCACAGAGGTGATGGGTTCAACATCGCTGTCGGCGAGAAGTTTCTTTTCCGGAGCGATCATTTCCAGCGTGGAGCGTCCGGTACGGTCCCAGGCAAGGGGCATGGTGCAGTCGTCGTAGGTGGTGACGCCGTCGCAGGGGAGCGCATAGCGCTCAACCTGAGAGAATCCTGCCTCTTCCATGAGATGTTTGATATATTCAGTGGATTTGGCAAAATCATTGTTGGCAGTGGTGCGCTCCATGGCATTGATGGCGAAGGCGTGTTTTTTGACCCACTCCATATCAATGGCGGAAGCACAAAGTTTGATCAGATCTGAACTCATTTTCTTTATTCCTTGTTGATACAGAAAATTTGAATGTATTTTGAGGTAATATAGCATCACTAAGAGAGGATTGCAAAAGTTGCAGAGAAATTTTCCATGAAAAAAATTTTTGCCGGGAAAATGACTTGACTTTACGCTCCGGGACACTTATATTACCTCAAAAGCAGAACAGTAAATGGAACTGAAAGGGATGAATTATGGAGCTGCCTGATAAT
>JAGBWB010000138.1 GCA_017629975.1 Lentisphaeria bacterium | reverse complement strand
CTCCCTGCTCCAAAGGTATGCTGGTGATTCCCACCGCAGGCGGAACCACCATGATCGGTCCCTCCGCCACCATGGTGGGGGATAAAGAGGAAAACGATACCACTCAGGAAGAGCGCGAAATCATTTTTGAACATTCAAAAAAGATGGTCAAGGGCATCTCAGAAAGAGATCTTGTGGCGGCGTTTTCCGGATTGCGTCCGGTACTCCCCGGCAACGAAGACTTTTTCATCACCCGTTCGGAAAAGGCGGAGGATCTGATCCAGGCGGCAGGGATCCAATCCCCCGGACTTACAGCCTCACCCGCCATCGGTGTCTATGTCAGAAACATACTGGCTCAGTGCGGCGTGGAAATGAAAGAAAAAACCGCTCCCCGGAAGATCCTGCCCCCCAAAAACCGGGCAAGAGAGCTTTCACCTGAAGAGCTGGATAAACTCCACGCTGATGAAAAACTTGCCGCAAGGATCATCTGCCGCTGCGAATTTATCTCTGAAGCGGAAATCGTCGCCGCAGTCCGCAGAGGCCATGTCACCCTTGACGGCGTCAAGTTCCGCACCCGCGCCGGTATGGGCAGATGTCAGGGCGGATTCTGCGCGCCCAAGATCATGCAGATCATTTCCCGCGAAAGCGGGATCCCCATGGAAGAATTGACCAAACGGGGCCCCGGCAGCGAACTGCTCGCCGGCAGACTCGGCTCTCTGGAGGTGAAATAATGAAACAGCTGAATTGTGATGTGGCTGTCATCGGTGCGGGCGGCGCAGGACTTTCCGCCGCTGCCGCCGCTGCCGCCGCCGGAAAAAATGTGGTGGTCATCGACCGTGAAGAAAGCTGCGGAGGCGTCCTCTGCCAGTGCATCCACAACGGTTTCGGACTGCGCTACTTCAACGAAGAGCTCACAGGTCCTGAATACGCCCTGAGAATGGAGCGCTGCGCCAGAGAATCCGGCGCCCGGATCATGCTGGGCGAAACTGTGGGCGCCGTCAGGCGCCACAGCGACAACACCCTTGAAGCAACTCTCTTTTCCGCCGCAAACGGCGTCAGCAAGCTCAACGCCAAAGCCATGGTCTTTGCCACAGGCTGCCGTGAACGCACCCGCGCCAATATCGCCGTCCCCGGCGACCGCAGCGCCGGGGTCTACACCGCCGGTTCCGCCCAGAAGCTGATGAACCTGACCGGGATGCTCCCCGGCAGACGGGCCGTCATTGTGGGTTCAGGGGACATCGGTCTTATCATGGCGCGCCGCTGCCGCTGGAGCGGCATTGAAGTCGCCGCTGTGGTGGAGATCCTGCCGGAGCCCTCCGGACTCCCCCGGAACATCGCCCAGTGTCTGAGAGATTTTGACATTCCTCTTCTTCTTTCCCACCGCTGCGCCCGCATCATGGGACGCAACCGGGTGGAGGCTGTGGAAATTGAAAACCTTATCACCAAAGAGCGCTTCACCTTCCAGTGCGACACAGTGCTTTTCTCTGTGGGTTTGATCCCTGAAAACGAACTTTTGAAATCCATGGGCGTTGAGATGAATCCCGCCACCGGCGGTCCCTGTGTGGACGGCAGCTGCCAGTGTGCGCTCCCCGGCGTCTTTGCCGCGGGCAATTCGCTCCACGTCCACGACCTTGTGGACTTTGCCTCCATTGAGGCGCGCCGCGCCGGAGCGGCTGCTGCGGAATATGCGTCAAGCGGCAAGCTCCCCTCTGCCGACGCTGAAGTCAGCTGCTCCAAAACCCTGAAGTATGCCATTCCCAACAAATGTGTTCCGGGGAGTGCCTGCGAATTTTTCTTCCGTCCCACAGTCAGCTGCGCCAGAGCCAAACTCACAGCTTCA
Organism: Lentisphaeria bacterium; assembly: GCA_017629975.1. Taxonomy (GTDB): domain Bacteria; phylum Verrucomicrobiota; class Lentisphaeria; order Victivallales; family Victivallaceae; genus UBA1784. The sequence goes on along the minus strand of JAGBWB010000138.1, from coordinate 4,594 downwards.
GCTGACGGTCAGGAGATCGCAAAGAAAATGTGTCTCTCTGTCCGTCCGGCAGAGATGCTCACCATGAAAGCGGAGATCCCCGCCGGAACTGCCAAAGTTGAATTTCTTCTGGAGGAGTGCAAATGAAAAAAATGATCTGCATCACCTGTCCCACAGGGTGCGAAATGGAAGTTCTCTGCGACGGTGACAAGATCACCGTTTCCGGCAACCGCTGCCCCCGGGGCGCGGCTTATGCTGAATCCGAGATCAAAGATCCCAGACGCACCGTGACCGCCGTTGTTCACTCCGGCAGCGGCAAGTTTCAGAGTGTCCGCACCGACAAGCCGCTGCCCCGGCCTCTGATCCCCGGACTGCTCAACAAAATCCTGAAAGAAAACTACCCCGAAGCAGAGCCCGGGGCAGTGATCATCGCTGACATTGAAGGCACCGGTGTCAATCTCATTGCCACCGGTCCTGCACGGTGAAAATTTTCAGGAGCGTAAAAAAGAACAGCGGTAACATTTGACGGTTCCGTCAACACCGGTACAGCAAAGGACTCGGGCGAGTGTTCGCCTGAGTCCTTTTATTTCCACCTCATCTCCGGGAGCGGGCACAGACTCCGCTCCCAGCAGGATCTCGGAGTGATCTTCAACGCTTCCGTCTTTTTTGGTTCTGTAATGCTCCATGAAGAAAGCCTTGAGGGGCGTTCCGCCGTCGAAGGCTCCTGTGCCGTCGGGCAGAAGAGTTCGGCGGAAGATGGTCACTTGACAGTTGGATTTGAACATAAACGATTTTCTCCTTTCTGCCAACAAGAGAAAATGTCAGGATTTTACAACTGCGTTCACTTTTCACTCTTCCCGGCAAAGAAAGGGCAGCCGCAAAAAAAAAGCACCGCAAAAAAAAGCACCGCAAAACATATCAAGTTTTGCGGTACTTGTAAGAGAACTTTATTCAGTTCATCACTTTGCAGCGGGGCGTGCGATCTCAGCCAGAGGATCGTAATCCTCAGCGCAGAAGCCGCAGGGATTGTGACGGATCCAGCCTTCAGCAAAGTCGCAGAAACCAGCCAGTTTTCCCATGGCGACGCAGCGCTGCTGCATATCATCCAGATAGGCATCCAGTCCCTGGGAAGCGTCCAGCCACTCTTTCTGAGAGCGGTGGCAGTTGAGGAAGGCACGTTTCTTTTCGATCACATTGGTCACATCCACAAAGACATCGGGGATCACAGGCTTGTTGAGCTGATCCTTGAGGCTCAGGGGCAGTGAGTGATAAACGGCGACTTCATCGCTGAACATGGGTTCAGTCACATTGCGGAAATTCATCATGCCGCGGCAGAAAGCCGCAGAAGTGGCAAGTCTTCCGGCGTTGACGTGATCTTCCATGTAGTCATAGGGTCCGTGGGTCAGAACGATCTGGGGTTTGACCTTGCGGATCTCGGAAACCACCTTGGCAAGCTGTTCAGAGTTGTAGAAAACTTCAAGATCGTTGGTAATGGATTCGTGATAAACAGCGCCCATAAGTTTGGCGGAGTTCATGGCCTCTTCACGGCGGATCTTGATCAACTCTTCAGCTTTGTAGACTTCGCTGCCCAGTGAACCGTTGGCAATATTCATGTAGTGGATCTCATAACCCAGATCCTCTTTGAGGCGGGTCAGAGTTCCTGCCATCATGAATTCAATGTCATCGGGATGACAGGCGATTGCAAAAGCAACTTTCTTCATGATCAATGCATCTCCACGTCGCAAACACCGAAACCGGGACGGTAGAAGTTGAAGACCACATCATCATGCTGAGAGAGCAGAGACATGGGCACAGCACTGTCGGCGATCTTCTGGGAGATCATGAAGGTGGTCAGACGCATACCGAAGGGGTTGTCGTGGTGTCCGGGATGCCAGATGGAGACACGGTCGCACATCCAGGTTTCCATGGGACCGACGGTGAAGGCGCTTGAGGGAACATTCTGCACGGTGCCGCCGCCGGAGGTACGGGCGTTCTGGATCAGGGTGATGGGGTGGAGTTCCACATGACGGGTACCCAGCTGACGGTACTCTTCGGGGGTGGGGGGATTGTCTTTGTATTTGCCTTCGCGTTTCACGGGGTCATTGAATGCCCAGTGTTTGGTTTCTCCCTGTCCGCCCTGCATGATGAGGCACTTGGCCTGTTTGTAGGTTTCGATGTATTCCTGGACGTTCTCGCTGGGGAAGTGCATGTTTTCTTTGGGCATACGCAGCTCAGGACGGATACGGTTGAAGCAGAGCTCCATATCAGCCTTGGCAAAACCCAGGGGGAAATTGATATCGGCGGCTTTGTCGCCGAGGGCCCATTCATCCATGCCCCAGAAGTGGGCATTCTTCAGGCTCAAGCCGGTGGCGTTGACGATCTGGGCGACCAGGGGAAGCTGTTCGGTGGGGCCGATGGGACCGCAGATACCGCAGGGATTATCGGGAGTGGCTTTTTTCCAGGCGTCGATGTATTCCAGAGCCTCGGCGCAGTAGAACTCCTGATAGGTATCAAAGATGTTGATCTTGAATCCGGGACGCTCAAAAGACTTCAGATTGTCAATGTTGATCTTTGCCGCTTCATCAAGGATCTCGCGGTCAAGAGTCGTGTAATCCCACCAGTCGGGGGAAATCTTGGAAAGTGCGCGCATGGTAAAACCTCCTGCTCTTTTTTGTTGTGTTGGTTGTTAGGGACAGCTGATTTTTCATGGATACAGTTGTCCGGTACTTACATTACACCTTTTTTCCTGAAATGTCAAGTCTTCAGCAGTTTTTTTATGCCAAATTCCAAAGGGGGAGTTGACTTTTATATGAAATGCAATTATATTTAGCGTTATACGGGAAGAACCACATATTTTCATCAGAAATTTAATTGACACAAGAGTTATATGGCAAAAGGGAGTGCAATCGTTTCAGCAATTGAGATCGGCACTTCTCAGATCAACATTCTGGTCGGAGAAGTGACGGGTGATTCTGTCAGCATCATCGGCAGAGGCGGCGCGCCATCGGGCGACGCCGTGGTCAAGGGCGAAATACGCAATATGGAGTCCGCCGCAAAAGCACTGGAACAGGCCCTGACACAGGCTGACGATTCATCGGGCAACCAGCTGCTCCGCAGCCAGCTTGTGACTTTGCTGATCTCAGGCGGCGGCGTGCTCTGCACCAGCGGCATCGGCACCGCCGCCGTCAGAAATCAGAACGGTGTGGTGGGCGAAGATGAAATGAATGAAGCCCGCAGCAATGCTCAAGTCATTGAACTTGCCTCTGACTGGAAAATCATCAATACAGATGATATCTACTGGCGTCTTGACAACCGCCGGGTGGGGAATCCCCTCAACCAGCGGGGACGCAAACTTGAGGTCAAAGCCCTGATCGTCCAGGGACATGTTCCCCGCCTTGACAACTTTGCCAACCTGATCAAAAGTTCGGAGCTTGAAAATGCCGAACTCTATCCTGTTTACGCTCCCATCTGCGCCAAAGAGGGGATCCTGACCGACCGCGAAGTGGATGACGGCGCCGTTCTCATTGACATGGGCGCCGGATGTACCGACTACCTTGTCGCCCACGACGGCGGCGTCCTTGAAGCCGGTACATTGCAGCTGGGATTTGACCATGTTGCCAATGACCTTGCCATCGGACTGGGGCTTTCTTTTACAGCCTGCCGCAAACTCTTTGAAAGCGGCACTTTGAAAAACGCCTTTGCCCAGAATCAGAACACACTGCGTATTGAATCCCCCATGGGCGGTTCCCGGGAGATCCCTCTCAGCCAGTTTGAAACCATCATTGAAGCGCGGCTGCGGGAAATTTTTGAAGAGGTGGCGCGGAAAGTTCACGTTCCCGGCGGACAGACCAGCGGCGTACTCACCGGCGGCGGCGCCCTTTACCCCCCTGCCCTTGAGATCTTCACAAAGGTTTTCGGGATCCCCTGCCGCGAAGGCATCGTTGCCGACGCTTCAGGCTCTCTGACCAATCTGGACTCCCCCCGTTACAGCGCCGTCTGGGGCGCCCTCAAGGTGGCGGCATACTACTACCGCTCATTCTACGGAAAAAACCGGGAGGGGACTTTGCAGAATCTCATTGAAGGAATGAATAATATCTGGCTGTATCTGCCCCGGTGGATCGGTAAATTATGGAAAGCATTCAAGTTTTGACCATGAAAAAATTGACTGTACTCGGAGTGGGTTCCGCCGGATGCCGGATCACAGGAATCCTCAATACCCTCCCCGGCGCCGAAAATCTGCGGCTCCTGGGCTTTGACTGCGACGCTGAAGCGCTCAAAAATTCAGGGCTCCCTGAAGAAAATCTGATTCTTGCCTGCGAAAAATGGCGCGAAGGACGCGGCTGCGGCGGCAGGATCAATGAAGGCAAAACCGCCGCCGCCGCTGAAAGAGAGACTCTTGCAACCGTCCTTGCCGACACCCCTTTGCTGGTGGTTCTGGCAGGACTGGAAGTGCTGGGTATTCTGTGTATCTTAGGATGGTGGCTCCAATGACCAACGGTAAACCTGTGGGCAGATTTGCCCCCACGCCCTCGGGGCGTATGCACCTGGGCAATGTGTTCGCTGCCCTCATCGCCTGGCTGTCTGTCCGCAGCCGGGATGGCGAAATGGTGCTGCG
>JAGBWB010000137.1 GCA_017629975.1 Lentisphaeria bacterium | reverse complement strand
TTTCCCGTATCGGTAAGGAAATCATGGTCGCCGCCAAGATGGGCGGTGCCGATCCCAACTCCAACCCCAAGCTGCGTTCTGCTCTCGCCGCCGCCAAGGCTGTGAACATGCCCAACGTCAACATCGACCGTGCCATTAAAAAAGGTATGGGCGAACTCGGAGATGTCACCTTTGAAGAAATCGTCTACGAAGGCTATGCCGCCGGCGGTGTCGCCGTTATCGTCGAATGTCTGACCGATAACCGCAACCGCTCCATCAGCGATGTCCGTATGACCTTTGACCGCAACGGCGGAAACCTTGCCGGTTCCGGTGCTGTTGCCCGTATGTTCCAGCGTCAGGCTCACTTCGTCATCACCGGCGAATGGGCAGATGAAGACAAGCTCATGGAAATCACCCTTGACGCAGGCGCCGATGACATCCAGGTCGAGGACGGTGTTGCCGAAATCTGGGCAGCTCCCGAAAACTTTGAAGCTCTCGCCAAGGCTTTTGAAGACAATCAGGTTCCCACCGAAGAAGCCGGTATCGTCCGCAAGCCTGATATGGTGGTTGAAATCACCGACGCCGCTGTTGCCCGTCAGGTCATCCGTCTGGTGGACCGCATGGAAGAACTTGATGACGTGCAGCAAGTCACTGCCAACTACGAACTTTCTGAAGCAGTTGCAGCTGAACTGGCTGAGGAAGAGTAATTTTTCACAGCTCTCTTTCAAAGCAATTTGACAAGATGAAGCAGGCGGTATCACTTTCACTCAAATGAAAGTTTGCCGCCTGTTTTTTTAATTTCAGGAGAAACACAAGATGTCTGAATGGTTTGAACGCTGCCGTAAATACACCATCACCGATGCTGCCACCGGATTTGAAATCAACGTCGCCGGAATGAATTTTTCTGACGCCGACCTTGAAAAAATGTCTTCCCTTTTCGCCAAAGCCAATGCCGGGATCGCCGCCATTGAAAACGGCGAAATCAAAAATCCCGATGAAAACCGTAAAGTGACCCACTTTACCGATCGTATTACCTACTGCGGATCCGCCCTTTATAAAGAGGTTGAAACTTTTGCTGCCGGAGTCCGTGCCGGGAAGATCACCGGATCCACCGGACGCCCCTTTACCGCTGTTGCCGTCAACGGCATCGGCGGTTCAGCTCTGGGCCCCCAGCTGCTTCAATTCGCCATCAACGGTCCCTACTGGAACGAGCTTTCTGATGAAAAGCGTCAGGGCGGTTTGAAAATCTATTTCCTTGACAACACTGACTCTGCTGAATTTGCTGACCTCTGCCAGGTCATGGATCCTGAAACCACTCTGCATCTGGTCGTTTCCAAATCAGGCGGCACTCAGGAAACTAAAAACAACATGATCGCCATGGAGCGCTTCTACGCGGCAAAAGGTCTTGATTTCGGACGCCACGCCGTGGCAGTCACCATGCCCGGCAGCAAGTTGGATAAATACGCCTCAGAGAAAAAATTTCTCGCCTCCTTTGAAATGGCGGACTCCATCGGCGGACGCACCAGTGAAAGTGCCATCGTGGGACATGTTCCCGCCGCCCTGACCGGAATCGACTTCAAATCCTTTATTGCAGGTTTCCTCCGCATGGATGAACTGACCCGCAATACAGATGTTTTCAAAAATCCCGCCATGCTGCTCAGCGCCATGTGGTATATCGCAGGCGCCGGCAAAGGTGACCGCAACATGGTCATCGTGCCTTACAGCGACCGTCTGGTGCTTCTTTCCCGTTATCTTCAGCAGCTGGTCATGGAAAGTCTGGGCAAAGAACTTGATCTTGAGGGCAAAGTCTGCCATCAGGGACTCAATGTTTTCGGCAACAAAGGCGGTACTGATGCCCACGCCTTTATCCAGCAGCTCAATGACGGACGTGATGACTTTTTCGCCACCTTTATTGAGATCCTTGCCGACGCACAGCAGATCGATCTGGGGGATGGAAACAGGATGGGGGATTATCTCCACGGATTCTGCGCCGGTCTCACCGAAGCGCTCCGCAGCAAAGGACGCCAGACCATTTCCATCAAGCTCCCCAAACTTACAGTCTTTGAACTCGGTATGATCATCGCCCTCTATGAACGGGCAGTGGCGATCTATGCAGAGTACATCAATATCAACGCCTTCCACCAGCCCGGCGTGCAAGCCTACAAACTTGCCGCCACAGGGGAACTTGAGCTGAAAGCAAAACTGGATGCCGCGTTCAAAAATATGGCCGGATTCAAAGGCAGTGCCGAAGAGATCGCCAAGGCCGCAGGTGTTGCAGAACAAACTGCCGCCACTGAAGGATGGCTCAGACGCATGGCTGCCAATGGCAGTGTTGCGGCAGAATTCAAAGATTCCGTCTGGATCTACACCATCAAATAAAAGCACTATGAAAAACAGCACGGTACTTGATGTCAGAGAATTGGAGTGCGCCTATGGTACAGTCAAGGTGCTTTCCGGCATCTCTTTTCAGTTGGAGCCCGGCACGATCCTCGGCATTGCCGGGGAAAACGGCGCCGGAAAATCCACACTGGTCAAATGTATCTGCGGACTTCTGAAACCCGCCGCAGGTCAAATCCAACGTCAGGTACCGGCGGCGGCGATCCATCAGGAGTTCAATCTGGCTCCTGATCTGACCGTTGCCGAAAACATTTTTCTCGGCAGAGAGCCTGAGTGCGGCTCTATGCTGAAGAAAAAATTCATGGCTGAGAAAACAGAGCAGCTTCTTGACTCTCTCGGTGTTTCCATAACTCCGGAAACCCTTGTTTCCGCTCTCACTGTTGCAGAGAAACAGATGGTTGAAATCGCCAAGGCAGTGGGAAGCGACTCGGGTATCCTTATTATGGATGAACCGACAACGGTTCTGACTCAGACAGAAACAGAAAAACTTTTCTCTCTGGTCAGAGCTCTCACGGCTCAGGGAAAAGCTGTTATCTACATTTCTCACAAACTGGATGAAGTCCTTTCTCTCTGCAGCAGGATCATGGTCCTGCGCGACGGAGCGATGGCTGGAATGTACAACGCCTCAGAACTGACGCCCCGCCTGCTGGCGGAAAAAATGGTGGGCAGAGAGCTGAGCAGGATCTTCCCCGATAAGCTCCCGCCCCCCGCAGGAGTTCCCAAACTTGAAGTGGAGCACCTCTGTGCAAGAGGAGTGAATGATATCTCTTTTTCGCTCCATGCCGGAGAGATCCTGGGGGTTGCCGGACTCAACGGTGCCGGACGCAGTGAACTTGCAGAAACCCTTTTCGGTTTGCGGAAGATCACCGCTGGAACAGTCAGGATCAACGGCAAAGAAATCCGGCTCCGCTCTGTTCGTGATGCCTTGAAAAATAAGATCGCTTTTCTTACAGAAGACCGCCAGGGGAGCGGACTGCTTCTTGATTTCCCCATTGATCTCAACATGACCCTTGCCGCATTGCCGGAGTATAAAAAAGCCGGGTTTCTTGACTTCAAAAAGATTGCCCGAAAGGCGCTCCAGTATATAAAGTCTTTCAATTTGAAATGTGCCTCTCCCGCGCAGGCAGTGCGTCACCTTTCAGGAGGCAATCAGCAGAAAGCTGCCATCGCCAAATGCCTTGATACAGCACCTGAGATATTTATTTTTGACGAACCGACACGGGGGGTGGATGTGGGAGCCCGGCGCGAGATCTATGACTTTGTTCACTCTCTTGCCGGAAAAGGCGCCGCCTGTCTGCTGATTTCCTCAGACCTTGAAGAAGTGCTGGGATTGTGCCGCAGGATCATGGTCATCCGTAACGGCAGTTGCGCCGGTATCGTTTCAGGGGAAGAATTGACTGAACAACATATTATCCGTAAAGCTGCGGGAGTTGAAAAATGAAAAAATTTATTGCATCTTACGCATCATGGATCGCATTGCTGCTGCTGTTGATCCTTTGTGCAGCAACTTGTGAATCGTTCCGTATTCCGGCCAATTACATCGTTATGCTCCGTCAGGCGTGCTACACCGGTATCATCGCCATCGGCATGACCTTTGTCATCGGTGCCGGGGGCATCGACCTTTCAGTAGGATCTCTCTTCGCCCTTTCCGGAGTCATTGCATTCAAGCTGGCTCCTTTCTGCTGCACCTCCCCAGCCGGGCAGCTTCTCTGCCTTGCGGCCATCGCTCTTGCCGCCGGAGCGGCAGGGGGCGCCCTCAATGGTGCACTTGCAGGCTTTGCCAAATTGCCTCCCTTTATCGTGACTCTCGGAACCATGTCTATCTTCCGCTCTCTGGCACTCTATCTGGGAGATGCCGGAAGAGTCAGTCTCTCAAATCCTCTTTTGACCGCCATTGACAGCGGCGCCACCTTATGGATCTTCCTCTTTGCCGGAGCCGCCGGTGCATTTATCCTGAGCCGGAGTGTTTTCGGCGTCCGGGTGCGGGCCGTCGGATCAAATGAGAAAGTCGCCCGTTTTTCCGGTATAAACACCGGCATGATCCAATTCAAGACCTATCTTCTAACCGGTATGCTCTGTGCGCTTTCAGCACTGCTCTGGGGCGGAAGGCTCGGCGGCATCAGTTCAGCCAACGACGGCACAGGCTACGAACTTGACGCCATCGCCGCCGTCATCGTAGGCGGCAGCAGTATGTCCGGCGGCAAAGCTGCCGTCACAGGAACTGTGGCAGGTATATTGATACTGACGGTGATTTCCAACGCCCTTGTGGCATGGGGGATCTCTCCCAGGCTTCAGGAGTGTGTCAAAGGAGCTGTCATCATTATAGCCGTTTTATCCCAATATCGTAAAGAAAGGTAAAAAATCATGGGTAAAGCAGTACTCGCCTTTTTGCTGTGCGCCGCCTGTCTGTGCGGATGCGGAAAAAGTGAAAAGAAAATCAAGATCGGTATTTCCGTTCCTGCCGCCACTCACGGATGGACCGGTGGTGTGGTCTGGCACGCTGAACAGGCAAAAAAACGCCTTGAGGCAGCCAATCCCGATGTTTCCGTCACAGTTGCCACAAGCGGCAGCGGAGCCGCTCAGGTCAACGCTATTGAACAGCTTATGATGCAGAATCCTGATGCTCTTGTCATCCTGAGCCAGGAGCCTGAACCTCTGGATAATGTCTGCAAACTTGCCAAACAGCGCAACATCTATCTTGTGGTCGTGTCCAACCCCCTCCCCTCTAAAGCGGAAGATGTCTTTGTCAACGGGGACAACACCAGTCTCGGTGAAGCCGCAGCCAATGCCATGGGCAACGCCCTGAAAGGCAAGGGGGATATCCTTGTTATGGAAGGCGTCCTCTGCCCCATCAACACAGAGCGTGTCAACGGCTTCAAAAAAATCCTCAAAGCCAACTTCCCCCAGATC
>JAGBWB010000136.1 GCA_017629975.1 Lentisphaeria bacterium | reverse complement strand
GGTGGGATCTGCTGCACCCTTGCAGGCGGCATTCTCGGATGGTACGCATTTTCTCATGGTCTGGGATTGCCCTGGGTGCTGGGCGCCTTTTTCCTCATTGCAGTTCCGGCGGGGTTCTTTCCTTTATACAGTGTCATCGCCAAAGAATTGGCTCCGGCGGAGTACACCGGATTATCTGTGGCGCTCATCAACTTTATGGCGTTTGTATTTATTGCTCTCTTCCAGAATATTTCAGGCAGAATACTTCAGAACTTTACGGCTGTAAACGGCGTATTTCCTCCTGAAGCATACGCCGGAATATTCCTCTTTATTGCCATTGCGGCGCTCCCCGGGGTGATATCATCATTCTTTGTTCCGGAAACGGGACGGTAAAAAGCCGCATTCGGGATAAAAAAAATTCCCTGCCTCTCAAGGCGGGGAATTTTTGTATCAGGAAAAATCTGCTTTTCAAAGAAGTTTACGCAGATATTTCAGACTTTCTTCAGCACTCTTGAAGGGATCAGGAGTGTTGTCCTGTTCATAGATGAGCCAGCGGCAGTCGGCGATTTCGTGAGCCGCTTTTGCGGCAGCTTCAAGATCAACGATGCCTTTGCCCAGTTCAGCGGTGGTGTTGGGATCATCGGGAACGACGATGTCTTTCATGTGGATCTGACGGATACGGCTGCCGTACTTGCGGATCCATGCGGCAGGATCCATACCGCCGCGGGTGAGCCAGCAGACATCGGCTTCCATGAAAACGTTCACGGGATCGGTGTTGTCAAGAATCACATCCATGGCGGGAACGCCGTCTTTGAGTTCAAATTCTCTCCAGTGGTTGTGATAGGCGAAGACGAAACCGTTCTGCCAGGCTGCCTTTCCGGCGGCTTCAAGATTGGCTCTGACCGTTTCATATTCAGCGGCAAAATCGGTGGAAAGGCTGTGGGTGACAGCGGGGGTATTGAGGGCGCGGGCGTAGTCGTAGATCTTGTTTGAGGCATCGCGGATATCGTCGGCTTTGAACATGGCTCCGGCGCACTCAAGTTTCAGTTCCTTGAGAAATGCGGCGATTTCAGCGGGTTCCATGCCGCCGTAGTTGACAGCGAACTCCACGCCGTCAAAACCGATTTTTGCGATTTCGCGCAGGGCGCCTTTGAAGTCGGCGGCCAGTTCGTTCCGGAAATTGTAAAGTTGCAGACCTGCTTTCATTTTTTTTCATCCTTTTTTATGAATGTTGCACAAGCACGCTTTTAATATTACACCAAAAGAGAATAATTGCAAGTCTTTGAGCGAATTATTACACGATTATTTTGCTCAGCGGATCTGGGGGAATGTTTCCTCTTTCAAGGTCCGCATGAGTAAAGTCGTCCGGGAGTACCGGATTCCGGGGATCTGGCTGATGCGGCTCATAAGCTGGCGCAATTCTTCACTGTCACGGACTGTGGCACGCAAAAGATAGTCATCATCCCCTGTGACATCGTAGATCGCTGTTATTTCAGGGAATGCCGCCAGAGCGTTTCCTATATCATGATCCAGGATGTTTCTTTCTATGCCGAGCTGGATGAAGACAGAAAGTCCGAACCCCAGCTTGATAGGATCAAGGCAGGTATGGAAACTTTTGATGATGCCGGAGTCTTTCAGTTTCCGGACTCTTTCAAGAACCGCAGGCGGGGAAAGATGAACCCGGGCCGCCAGATCGCGGTTGGAAATTCTGGCATTGTTACGCAGAATATTGAGAATAGTTTTATCGGTTTCATCCATCTGTTTTTTTCCTTCATCAAAAGAGGGGCTCTGAAGTGATCTTCTGCTTTGGCTGCGGAATGAGGGGGACTCCTCTTATCTGACTTCCGCGGCAGTATGTTTATAAAATAACATCTTAAAGTGTATATATCAAATAAAATAATGAAACAAAGTCAATATTCAGAATATAATTCGCCGGAATGCGCTGTAACCTGTTATTTATTCTGAAAATTGCTGAAAAAAACTTCTGCCGGAAAATTTAGTAAAGAGGACAAAAAAAGCTCCGGCAGCATCGTTAAACTGCCGGAGCGATTTCTCTGGGAGAAAGAATCAGTCTTTCAATCCTTCCTTATCAAGATCCTTGATGATATCAATGGATTTTTCATCCGCTTTGTCATCGGCTTCGCCGCCAAGAGTGACGGTGATACCGGTGATCATGTCTTTGATGCGGTCACTGAAGTTGGCAAGAACGAAAAGTGCTGCCAGGGCGATGACAGCCACCAGGATCACATATTCCACGAAAGCCTGGCCTTTCTGACGTCTTCTGCGTAAAGTTCTCATAGACTCCTCCATAGTTTTTCGCCGTTGAACGGCTTTGAATATTTATAGTGTTACGGCACTGTAAAACGGACCAGACGGATCATTCTTTCGCCTTCATCAGAGATCACGCCCGAAAAAGAGAGCAGCGCCAGAGCCAGTACCACTGCAATAACCAGCATCAGAACGAACTCCAGTGCGACTTGTCCTTTTTCCTGCTTTTTCAGTTTTTACCGCCTTTTTTCAGTTTGATTTCATTTTTTTCATCCAGCACGATGACCGTGGGGCTGATCGTTCTTGCTTCTTCTTCGCTGCACAGGGAAAACGCCATGATCGTGACCACATCGCCGACTTTGCCCAATCTTGCGGCTGGACCGTTGAGGCAGAAGTCCCGGCTGCCGCGTTCCCCCGGAATGGCGTAGGTTTCAAGCCGTGAACCGTTGTTCCGGTTGGAAACAAGAATCTTTTCATAAGGGAGAATGCCGGCTTCTTCAAGCAGTTCCGGATCAATTGCAAGACTTCCTTCGTAATCAATTTCACACAGGGTGATCGTTGCGGTATGGATCTTGCCGCTAAGCATTATTTTTTGCATTTTTTCTGTCGTTTTTCCTGAAAATTACTTTACAATGATATGTACATGGTGTAAATTATACCACAAATATGATTTTGTCAATGTTTTTTTTGAAAAATCAGAGAAGAAAAGTAAAAAAAAGAGTGAAATTCCTGAAAAATGTTTTCCGGCGCTTTTGCCGGGAAGTTTTTCAGACATTTTACAGAGGAGATTTGTTCAGATGCAGATTACAGAATGTTCTTTTGCCGGGATCCCGGAGTGTCTCAAATTGTCAGAGGGAAAAATTGAGTTGATCGTGACTCTTTCTGTGGGTCCCCGGATCATCAGCTGCACTCTTGACGGCGGCGAAAACTTCTTCAGAGTTTTTGACAATGCCGCCACGGCAGATCCCGGAAAATGGAATATCTACGGCGGACACCGTCTCTGGATCGCCCCCGAGATCCCCGAAAGGACAAAAGTTCCGGACAACAGAAGAGTCAAATGGACAAAACTCAGCGAAAATTCAGTCTTCTTTGAAGCTGCCGAAGAACCCGAAAACCGTATCATCAAACGCATCTGCATCTCTTTTGAAGAGGGTAAAGTAAGGCTGGATCACACCATCATCAACAACGACTTGTGGGCAAAGGATCTTTCCGTCTGGAGTCTTTCAGTCATGGCTCCCGGCACCACGGCGGTGATCCCTCAGGAGGAGTTTCTGGGGCACGGTACCGGTCCGGGGAAATCCCTGCTCCCTGTGCGCAGTCTTGCTCTCTGGGGATATACGGACATGACTGATACCCGTTTCACTTGGGGCAAAAAAAGCATTCAGCTCCGGGAAGAGGGGGGCGCTGAGGGCGTTCCTGCCAAGATCGGCGTTTTGAACAAAAGGAACTTTGCCGCAGCTTTCAACGCAGGCGGCTGCATGGTCAAGCGTTTTGACTTTATCCCCGGCGGCGAATACCCCGATATGGGATGCAACTGGGAGTTCTACACGATCCCCGGCATGCTTGAAGTTGAGACTCTTTCCCCCATGTACCGGGTCGAGCCGGGATGTGCCGTTTCTTCCAGTGAAGTTTGGGAGCTCTACAAAGAAATTCCCGCCTTTGTCAAAGAACTTATGTAAAACATGCCTTGAGGCGCTTTTTTTCATTGGAAAAATCTGTAAAGCAGTGCTATATTATGCTTTTGGCAGAAAATTGTGTTTACAACAATATAATAAGGAATTTTTGAAAAATGTATCGTACTCATACCTGCGGTGAGCTGCGGAAATCCGATGTGGGCAAAAATGTTCGGGTTTCCGGCTGGATCCACAGCGTCCGCGACCACGGCGGCGTTATCTTTATCGACCTGCGCGACCACTACGGTCTGACTCAGGTGGTTGTTGATCCCCAGCAGTCCTTCTATCAGGCTCTTGACAAGTGGCGCGTGGAAACTGTCGTTCAGTTTGACGGTGAAGTTCTGGCGCGTACTCCTGAGACCGTGAACCCCAAACTTGCCACTGGAGAGATTGAGATCCGTGCCACCGGCATGGAGGTTCTGGGTGAAGCTGAAGTCATCCCCTTCCTGGTCGCCAAAGATGACGGTGCTCCTGAGAACATGCGTCTGCGTTACCGTTTCCTTGACCTGCGCCGCGAAAAACTCCACAAGAACATCATTCTGCGCTCCGAAGTCATCTCCGAGATGCGCCGTTACATGATTTCCAAGGGATTCCACGAATTCCAGACCCCCATTCTGACCGCCAGCAGCCCCGAAGGCGCCCGCGACTATCTGGTGCCCTCCCGTCTGCATCCCGGCAAGTTCTACGCTCTGCCCCAGGCTCCCCAGCAGTTCAAGCAGCTGCTGATGGTTTCCGGATTTGACCGTTACTTCCAGGTCGCTCCCTGCTTCCGCGATGAGGATGCCCGTGCCGACCGGAGCCCCGGCGAATTCTACCAGCTTGACGTTGAGATGAGCTTTGTTGAGCAGGACGACATCTTTGAGGTGCTTGAAGGTCTCTTTGACAGCGTCTTTGCCAAGTTCAGCACCAAAGATTACACCAAGCCTCCGTTCCCCCGGATCCCCTACCGTGAAGCCATCAAGCGTTACGGCAGCGACAAGCCCGACCTGCGGAACCCCCTTGAAATGGTGGATGTTTCTGAATTCTTCAAAGACAGCGAGTTCAAGGCCTTTGCCGGTGTGGTCGCCAACGGCGGTATCGTCACCGCCATCAAGGCTCCCAAAGTCGGCGACAAGCCCCGTAAGTTCTTTGATGATATGATCAAGTTCGCCCAGGAGAACGGCGCCAAAGGTATGGCATACATCATCTGGCAGGAAGACGGCGAAAAGAGCCCCATCGTCAAGTTCCTTTCCCGTGAGGCCATTGACGGACTCAAGGCCGCCGGAAAAGTTGAGACCGGCGATGCTCTCTTCTTCCTTGCCGATCAGGAAAAGGTGGTCCGCAAGCTGGGCGGTGCCGTTATCCCTGAACTGGGACGCCGTCTTGAACTTATCAATCCCAACGAATTCAAATTCTGCTGGATCGTTGACTTCCCCATGTTCGAGGAAGACGAAGAAACCGGTGCCACCATCTTCTCTCACAACCCCTTCTCCATGCCCCAGGGCGGAATGGATGCTCTGCTCAACAAGAATCCTCTGGATATCCTTGCATGGCAGTATGATATCGTCTGCAACGGTATTGAGCTTTCTTCCGGAGCCATCCGCAACCATCGTCCTGAGATCATGTATAAGGCATTTGATATCGTGGGATATGACCGCTCTGTTGTCGATGAAAAGTTCGGCGGCATGATCAATGCTTTCAAACTGGGTGCGCCCCCGCACGGCGGTATCGCTCCCGGTATCGACCGTACCGTTATGCTGCTTGCTGATGAACCCAATATCCGCGAGGTCATTGCGTTCCCCTTCAACCAGCAGGCAGAAGACCTGATGATGAACGCTCCTGCCGAAGTCACCCTCAAGCAGCTGCGTGAACTCCATATTGAAGTCAAGCTGCCCAAGAAGGCAGAAGCTCCCAAGGAAGGATAAAAAACTATGGTAAAAAGGCTTTCAGCAATCTTCGCCGTTTTTTTCGTTCTCACTGCTGTGCTTACAGCAGACCAGGCCGATGAAAAGAAACTTTTGAGCAAAGTCCCCGCCGGGGCAGATGTCGTCTTGAGCGTTGATGTGACTCAATGGCTTAAGCTGCCGGCGCTCAAAAAAGGATTGTCTGAAAGCCGGGATGTTGCTGTGCTCTGCCGCAACTCCCAGTTGCAGCCAGCTGACATCAGCGCCATTGCGTTCTGGCTCAAAGGCGAGAATATGGCTCTTCTGGCGGCGCTGAAAAAAGAGTTCCAGCCTGAAAAAGTTTTTGCCGCTCCCCGCTTTGTCTGTCAGAAGAGCAGCGTTTCCGGAGTGGTGCTTTACAATGTGAAAAGCTCCGAACTCCCCGGGCAGCTAAAAAAAGACGGATGAAAGAAGTTGCTTTTACCGTGACAGTGCTGCCCGGCAATGTCGTTGCATTCTTCTCTGACTCCATTGCTGCGGTCAATGTTCTCAAACAGATGCAGGGCAAAAAAGGGTATGCTTTCCCCGCCCATATGAAAGGTTCTCTGCGCGGTGCAGCCAAAGGCGGAAATATGCCTCCCCTCCGGGAAGCGTTTCTGAGCTGTTCCATGACCGGAGCCAATCAAGGGGACTTTTCCGGAACTCTTACTGCCCGTGTCGGAACCGCAGAAGAGGCTGAGCAGCTCAAAGGACAGGCCATGCTGATGTTCAACATGGTGCTCTTCCAGTATATGCAGAAGAAACCTGAACTTGCCACAGAGCTGCTTCAGGCGTTCAAATTTGATTCAGCCGGTGACAAAGTCAGCGTGAAAGCCTCTCTTTCGGCTGCATTGCTTGCCCGTCTGGGAGAATTTGCTGCGGCTCAGAAGAGCGACAGAGCACGCAAGGCTGCGGAGCGCAAACGTAAAGCCGCTGAAAGAAAATCCAAAGCCCCGGAAAACAAAAAGTCAGGCGTTTCTGCTAAGTGAAGATATCATTCCGGAAAATCTGTGCCTGGGGAGCTGTTCTCCTTTTTACCGCTGTTTCAGTTACAGCGTTGATCAACGGTTCCCCGCAGAATATTTTCGTTGATGATACAAAATTCAGCAAAGAGATCCATCATGCTGCTGCCCGGCATGGCGTCCCGCCTGAATTGGTGAGGGCTCTGATTTTTCAGGAAAGCCGTTTTGATCCCAAAGCAAGAGGACGCAAGGGGGAAATCGGTTTGATGCAGCTTCTTCCCTCCGGAGCAGTGGCAGATTGGGCAAGGATCAATAAAGTTGCCGAGCCCGGTGAAGATGAGCTGTTGGACCCTATAATGAATCTTGAAATAGGGTGCTGGTATCTGGGACGGGCACTGCGGCGCTGGCAAGGATATGATGCCGCTGTTGAACTGGCCCTGGCTCAGTACAATGCCGGAGAAGGCAGAGCAAAACGCTGGAAGCCTGAAGATAAAAAAGGAAAAGTTCTTCCCCGCATCACAATAGGCAGTACCAGAAGGTACGTTGAACGGATATGCAGACGTTACAGGAGTTACATTCAATGACAAAAATGATTTTATCGTTGATTCTGATCTTTTCTGCGCTCTGCTTTTCTGTATTATCCGGTCAGGAATCCGCTCCCAGGCGTCATGACTTTTCTGACGGCAATATATTGAAAAAGGAGTGGCATTTGCGGGGCAAACAGTTCGGAGTCCCTCTTACCCGCTTTTATGTGAAAAAGTCCGATTCTGCCTGTGACCGTCAGGTGCTTGTTCTTGAAACCAACTCCTCTTCCGGAGTTATTATTACCCGGGTCCCCCCTGAAGTCTGGCAGAAATATCCCGTTATGCGCTGGCGCTGGCGTATTCTTAAAAAGGTCAGCTTCAGCAAAAAAGAACTTGATGATCAGGCCGCTGTGATTTATTTCGGCGACGGTACCACCTTGAGGCAGAATATGCTGGGGTACAGCTGGGAAAGTTTATCTGCTTTGGAGAATGTCTCCAAGCTCCAGTACGGCATGGGACCGCGGAATGTGTACCGTATCTGTATGCGGAACAAAAATGCAGAACTCTCAAAGTGGTATGAAGAAGAACGCAATGTGGTTGAAGATTTCAAAAAAGCATTCGGGCGAATGCCCAAAGGATTCTGCGGTTTGACCATAGGCGCCAACTCCCAGTATTCCAAATCAAAGACGCTGGTTGAGATTGACTTTATTGAATTTTGCGAAAAGAAAAAAGGTGTTGCTTCTTCCGGGGAGCAGCAAGTGAATATTGCAGAAAGGAGAATTGAAAAATGAATTTTTCCCCCATTGCTTTTCTCGG
>JAGBWB010000135.1 GCA_017629975.1 Lentisphaeria bacterium | reverse complement strand
GAAGCCTATCTGGATATCACATTTTCCAAAGTGGATCTTACTTCAGGCAGAGAGATCGCGGAATATATCCGCAGCCGGATCAGAGAACGGACCGGACTGACCTGTTCAGCAGGTGTCGCTGGAAACAAGTTTCTGGCAAAAACAGCCTCAGATTTTCAAAAACCCAATGGACTGACCGTTATCACGCCGGAAGAGGCAGATTTTTTTCTTGAACGCCTTCCCATCCGGAAATTTCACGGCATCGGCAGCGTGACTGCCGATCGTCTGGAAAGCATCAATGTCCGCACAGGAGCGGATTTGAAAAAACTTGATCTGGAAACATTGCAGATTCTTTTCGGAAAAGTCGGAATCTTTTATTATCATATCGTCCGGGGCATTGATGACCGCAAAGTGGAGTCAGCCGGCGACCCCAAATCAATCAGCCGCGAAATAACACTTCTTCAGGATTGCTCCGATCCCCGGCAGCTGCGTATACTTGTCCGGACTCTGGCAAGAAAAACGGCACGCCGCGCCGCCGCTCAGGGGTGGGCTGGATTCAATATCACCTTGAAAATCAAGTACGCAGACTTTCAAACCGTCACCCGCACAGTGACGCTCTCACATCCCACCTCTGACGGAGAAATAATAGGCGCCCACGCAGTGGAACTGCTGAAGAAGACCTCGGCAGGCGTCCGGCCAGTCCGTCTGGCGGGAGTCGGTCTGGGGGCGCTTCACCCCATTGACCAACCGCTCCCGGAGCAGCCGCCCCTGCCTTTCAAAGATTGTTGAGCCGCTCTTTCAGCAGCCGTTTGATGTACTCTTCGCCGTAGAGGGTCCGCATAAGTTCAATATTGAACTCATAGAAAAGTTCAGGATCAGGGCGTGTGATCATGGGTCCCATGGCAAGTTCCACGATATTTCTGCGTTTCACAGGATTTTTCTGATAGATGCCGAGATACCGCATCAGGGTACGGGGTGAAAGTTCAGTAAACTTGTGCTGCCCGAACTCTTCAGTGTAGTCCGCCGCAATAAGAGGAACCAGATTTCCGGGAATGGCGCGGAGTCCGAAATCGTGGAGAAAATCTTCAACCATCTCCATACAGCGGATCTCATCAAACACCGGAAAATTCACCCGGCGTCCCCGTGAAAGAATGCTGGCAGGAAATTCATAATTTGCCGACAATACCACGTTCACATTATCAGGCAGCGTAAACGCTCCCCCCACATGGGTCCTGAATTTGTACCAGTTGACGCTCCGGGGATCGATATCATCAAAAAAGACAACAAATTTCAAATCCCGTCTGGCAGTCAGGGGTTCCATAAGCGCGTGCCACCCCTCTTCAAGCGCTTCAGGCTCAGGAAGTATCAGTACAATATCTTTTTCAGCCAAAGCATAAGAGATGGTCATACTGGTCTTGCCGTATCCGGGCAGACTGTGGATCAGCAGAGGCACATTTGACATACCTGAACTGTATTTGTGAAAGTGATCCTGAAAACTGCTTCTGACGCCGGGGAAACCGAAAAACTTCCCCACATCTTTAGCGGAATCCGGTTCCACAGCCTCGAAACGCCTGCCGATAAAGCGGAAGACTCTGCCTACAAGGAAACGGTCAGCCCCGGCAATGGCATCAGCAAGCAGCTCTGCATCGGTCAATTCTTCCAGGTCTACAAAAAGCCTCCGGGCGCCGGGAAGAACGCCGTACTGCGGCAGCATTTCACGGATCTGCAGCAGATTCTTGATAAAAGAGCGGCACTCGCTCAAAAGAAAACGCTCATTTTCCCCTTCCCAAGACCAATTTCCGGGAACAACTCCGGCACTGATAAAGGCATCAAAGAAGGCTGCCAGAAGTTCTCTTCTGACATTTTCTCCCCAGCGGCGGTATATGCTGTTGAAGTAATCAGAAAAGTCCGCCTCACCGTCATTCCCGGAAAAGGCATCTATCATTCCTTTAAGTTGGCGCAGAAAAGGATCATCAGCAGTTTGCATACTCCCGTCATCTCCCGGGAAGGCAAAAAGAAGCCTGAAAAGCCGTACCGCGCTCTTTGCTGTTTCCTGTTGCAGTTCCATCACATATCCATCAGTCGTTTGAAGTTACCGGCAAAAATGGCAACATTTTCATCATCAGTCAGCTTTTCATAGAGCACCCCTGCCACATACATACCGGGGTTCCGGATGGGGAAATCTGTACCAAAAAGCAGTTTTTCCTTGCCTGCCCAGTTGATACCGCGGCGGAGCATTCCCCATGTATTGGGGCCTGAACCTGAAATATCCAGTGCGGCATTGGGGTATTTCGCCACCAGACGCATACGATCCTCATATTCCCGTCTGTCTGCCGTGGGATGGGCGATGACCAGCTTCAAATCGGGGAATTTTTTCAGTATGAGCCGCGCTTCATCCAGATTGTTAAGGTGCAGATTGACCACCATTCCCAGTTGGTTGGCAAGATCCCAGACAGGATCCATTTCGGGGATGGCGTAATTTCTGTAGTGACACATGTATGCCACCAGTTCGCCGATGAAACGGACATTTTCCTTGTGGTACATATAATCGATCTCTTCAAG
>JAGBWB010000134.1 GCA_017629975.1 Lentisphaeria bacterium | reverse complement strand
TGAAGGCGGCATAATTTATGGTTTGCGGCTTGATCCTGTCAACAAAGCAGGCGGGATCATGGAAATTTCAGAAATCAAATTTTTCAAAAAATAAGGAGAACAGCCTCCATGAAGCAACTCTTCATTCTTTCTTTTCTCATTTTTTCAGCTGCCGTCTCCCACTGCGGCGAAATCGTATGGAGCAAAGAGAAACTTTCTCAATGGAAGGCCTTGAGAAATCTGAAAACTCAATTTTCTGATGGCATATTGAAGCTCTCTGACATAAAAAAAGATTGCCAGATCAGCAGTCCCGCCGTCAAGATAGATCCTCAAAAGTATAATCACGTCAGCATCACCTACCGGGCGTCAGGGACTCCCCGCTCCGGAGGGGAATTTTATTTTCAGCATAACATGAAAAGCAGCATCGCACAGCAGATGTGGCGGATCCCTGCCCTCAAAGCCGATGGGAAATGGCACACGATCGTTCTCTCAGAAAAAGCTCTGCGGGTCCCCGAACTCTGGTTCAACGGCAAAACTGTAATAAAATTCCGTCTGGATATCACCAATGCCCCCGGCGGCAGTATTGAAATTTCAGAAATCAAATTGTTCTATAAGCCGACAGCTGTCCCCTCCCGCAAAAAAGCCGCGTTCTCTGCCCCTCTGACAGTAACGCCCCGGCTGGACGAAGGTCTCTGGAAAGCTGTTGTTCCTGAATTCAGGGACTTTGTCATGCCCGACCGCCGGGATCCTTATTTTCAGGGAAAAATGATAAAATCTCCCTCCGATGACCGCAGCACCGATGCTCCCGGGACATATTATCTGCGCCGGGAATTCACTCTCAGGGAAAAACCTGTCAGAGCATGGCTCCAGTTTACTGCCGATGACCAGGCAACTGCAAGCATCAATGGAGTCAATGTGGAAACCAATACAAACTGGCGGCTCCCCTCTTTCGGTGAGGTCAGCAAAGAGCTGCGCGCCGGAAAAAATGTGCTGGGTTTCGTCTACAAAAACAGCCGTTCCGCAGGCGGTGTTTTCGGTGAACTTTATATAGAGTATAAAGACGGGTCTTTTGAAAGGATCAATACAGACAGAAATTTTGTCACCTCCGTCAAGTCAACTCCCGATTGGGACAGGGTTGAGGGCAAATGCCATGGCTGGCAAAAAGTCATTGAACAGCCGGGAGCTCCCCATCCGCCCTGGATCGTCCGCTTGAATTACAGAGATTTTTCAAAAGCTCAGCACCTTATTGCCAAAAAACTTTTTGACAACTCCATTGTGGCCGGTCAGAAAATACGTTTCCGCTTTGATTTCAAAGGGAAGTGTCCTGCGCTTCCCTTTCATGCAGATATCGTGCTGACTTCAGACAAGGAGGAACTTTACAAGGAAACTGTCATTCTGACAGAAAAAGAAGTGGTCAAAACAAGTGCCGATTCATGGAAAATTGAAACTGTTTATGCCCTGCCCCTGTATATGACTTCCCGAAAACTGCTGCTCACCCTTAAATCAGGCGCCATATTCTGCAAATCAGGCGGCACTCCGGAACTGGAGTTCTCTGTCAGGCAAGTTTCATCCATCCCCGGTTATCGGGCAGCGCCTCAAGTCCGTATCGTCAAACAACACGGACTGCCCCAAATCATGCTCAACGGCAAACCTTTTTACATGACCTGGGGCGGCGTTGCTTACTGGCACCGTCCCGACCGTCAGGCACGGCACAGTGACGGTCCCGTTAATGTTGTGACCGTCTACTCCGGCACCTGGTGGAAAGAGCTGGGGAAAATCGACACTTCCACCTTTGATAATGCCGCAGAAAATTACCGCCGCAACGCAAAGGATGCCTGGTTCATCTGGGATCTTACCATCTATCCCCCGGATGAATTTGCCAGAAAGTTCCCCGGCGAAATGAGCCGCGATGATAAAGGGATGATCAACAAAGACGGTCGTTTATGTTTCTCTTTTGCCTCAAAAATCGCTCTTGAACATATGCGGTGGGCGCTGGCTCAGGCGATCAATTATCTTGAACGCGCCCCCTATGCCAACCGGATCATCGGTTACCGGATCAACAGCGGCCACACGGTTGAATGGTTGGGATGGGATCCTGCCCCCAACCGTATTCTGGACTTTTCAGCCCCGGCAAAAGCGGGATTCAAAGCCTTTGCCGCAAAACACTATCCGGAATTGAAAGATACAAGTGTCCCCTCCCTTGCAGAGCGTCAGGTTCTTGACAATGACGAGCTTCTCTGGGATCAGAAAAAACATCTGAAAGTCATCGCCTATCACGACTATTACTCCAATGCCGTTGTGGACATGATGCTCCAACTGCTCCGGGATGCCCGCCGTCTTGCCGGTCCCGGCAAACTTCTCGGAACCTATTATGGTTATGTCATGACATTGCACAGTTCCGGCAATTCCCAAATGCGTGCGCATTACGCCACAAGGAGAGTTCTTGACTCAGGAGCTCTGAACTTCATCATGTCTCCACAGGCATACTCTATCCGCCAGATCGGTGACTTTGTGGCAGATATGAAGCCCTTCCGTTCCATGCAGAACAACAACATCATCCCCATTATTGAAGATGATACCCGTACTCACATAGGTCCCTACATCACTTACAGCGGAAATTATCAGACATTCACCGAAGCCCACACCATCGCCGTTATGCGCCGCAATATGGGAACTGCTCTCTGCCGTATGCTGCCCTGTTACTATTATGCACTTACTCCCAACAAAGGTATGGCATTTGACTTTCCCGCCATGGGCAAAGAAATTGCAGTCGTCCGCAAGGTGGGAGAACATACGGTTGCCAAAGCCAGACGGAATGCCGAAATCGCTTATGTTATCAGCGAAGAGAGTGTTAAATCCATGCCTATGTTCCGGAAACAGCCGATGGCGCTTGCCACGATAAAGCAAACCTTTATGCCGGACGGAAGTGTCAGAAGTTCCAGAGAAGGTACAACGGTCCTCTGCGGCACGACCTTCGGGAAGAACTACAACACCCTCGCCCGGCTGGGAGCACCGGTGGACTATATTCTTGCAGAAGATCTGAAAGATCATCCGGGTGATTATAAACTCTACATCTTTGCAAATGTCTATAAATATGATGCTGAGTTTCTTAAGGCCGTCGAAAAGCTCCGCAAGCGCAAATGTACGTTGTTATGGGTATATGCGCCCGGATTCACTTACAACATGACCAACTCTGTTGCCAACATGAAACGTCTGACAGGCATCGACTTTGTCAAATCCCCTGCCCCTCTTACTCCGGCAGTTCAATTTAAGGATAAAAGCTGGATGGGCGGCTTCAACAGGCGCATTTCCCCCATGTTCAGCATGCAGTCCGGAAAAGATGTGACTGTGTTGGGAACATACGAAGACGGCACTATCGGTCTGGGATCCAAACAAACCGGAGCTGCTCTTTCATTCTTTTCCGGTACAGATGCTTTCACAGTCAAATTCCTGAC
>JAGBWB010000133.1 GCA_017629975.1 Lentisphaeria bacterium | reverse complement strand
ACCATCTGGTACGGCAACTTCGGCAGAGAAGCCTTTTTCGGCGGCAAAGGGGGCAAACTTGAGCTTTCCCTCTGGTCCCCCAATCTGGAAACCATGAGTTTCCATGATAGAGAGACTTTTGGCGACCTCATTTTTGAATAAAATTTTCTTTGGACTGTAAAGAGAAGGAAAAAAAGGGATTTGGAAAAACGCTTTTCCAAATCCCTTGAGTTGTTTTGTATTTTTTTCAGCAGATGCGGGGGAGCAATTCGCCTCCCGGTGGGGGCAGCATGGTCTGCGCCCCGATTTCGGTCGTAACGACCACTTTCCCCACAGGATCCTCAATGACTTCGCCGATAATGGCGGCATCGGCAGAATAAGGCAGCTGACGCAGTTTTGCAACGATAGCTTCAGCTTCTGATTTGGGAGCAAAGATCACAAGTCTGCCTTCGCAAGCCAGATATAAAGGTTCAAGACCGAGCATTCCGCAAACACCTCTGACTCCGTCTGCCACAGGAACGGCCTTTGAATCGATCTTGATTCCCACATGGCTCTGTCCGGCAATTTCATAGAGAACAGTTCCCACACCGCCGCGGGTGGCATCGCGGATCACATGAATATCCTTTGTCACCTTGAAAAGCTCTTCAACAGTTCCCCACAGAGGGGCGCAGTCGCTGGTGACATCTGCTTCAATGCCGAACTCATCGCGGGCAAGAAGAATGGTGCATCCGTGGCGTCCGACGTCACCGGTAACGATAACTGCATCACCGACCCGGGCGGCGGTGCCTGAGGTACGGACTCCGGGGATGATTTCTCCGATGCCGGTAGTGGTGATAAACACATTATCCACCTGACCTTTTCCCGCGACTTTGGTATCTCCGGCAACGATCCTGACGCCCGCTTCAGCAGCTGTTTTTTCCATGGCGGCGGCAATCTCTTCAAGTTTATCAAGAGGGAACCCCTCTTCAATAACAAAGGCGCAGGTCATGTATTTGGGTTTTGCCCCCATGCAGGCAAGATCATTGACAGTTCCGCAAATGCTGAGTTTGCCGATATTTCCTCCGGGGAATTCCCAGGGTGAAACGATGAAACCATCTGTTGAAAATGCGATTTTTCCGCTCCAGGGTTCAAGAACGGCAGCATCATCCCCTGTAAACTGGGGATTGGCGAAATGAGCTTTGAAAACCTTGTTGATGAGCTCGTTGGTCTGTTCACCGCCGGCACCGTGTGCCAGAGTTACAAATTGTTGTTCCATAATATTTTATCTCCCGTATTGATAGTAAGCTGAACAGGATCCCTCGTGTGAAACCATGCACGCCCCCACCGGATTCACGGGGGTGCATACTTTCCCGAAAAGAGGACACTCCTGAGGTTTGAGGATTCCTTTCAGGATCTCTCCGCACCGGCATCCGGCGTGGGGAGTTCCGGAACACTCCGGCACGTTGAATTTGCATCTGGCATCAAAATTCTCATATGTTTTATTGATTTTCAAGCCGGAACCGGGAATCACGCCAAGTCCGCGCCATTCGGCATCACAAGGCGTCATAAATTCTTCAATAAGTTTCACCGCTGCGGGATTGCCTGTATCTTTGGCGATGCGGCGGTAGCAGTTCTCAAAGAAAGGTTCGTCACCTGCTTCAGCATGATGAAGTATGACAGCCAGCGCAGTGAGCAGTTCATCTGCCTGAAATCCGGCAACAACGCCGGAAATGCCGTCAGCAAGCAGTTCCCGGCAGATGCCGCTGCCAATGATCGTATGAACATGTCCGGGATAAAGGAAAGCATCAGCACATTTCCCTAAAGCCCGGTAAGCGTTGGGCATAGTCTTGTTTGAACCTAAAATGGAAAAATTCCTGAGGTTCTGCATTTGAGCATGTTTGACTGCAAGACAAGCGGAAGGAACGGTCGTTTCAAATCCGACAGCAAGAAAAACGACCTCTTCCTGAGGATTGGCAGCAGCGATCTCAACAGCATCAAGAGGTGTATAGACCGCTTTGATTTTTGCCCCCTGACTGCGTGCCCCAGCCAGACTGAGCTGACTTCCCGGCACCCGGATCAAATCGCCGAAAGTGCAGATCATGCAATTATGTTTCAAGGCAAGTTCAACGGCACTGTCAATATATCCGGGAGGCGTCACGCAAACAGGACAACCCGGTCCGGAGATCAATTCCACCTGGGGAGGCAGAATCTTTCTGATACCGCAGCGGAATATTTCATGGGTATGAGTTCCGCATACCTCCATGATCCGCATGCTTCTGCCGGAGTAACTTTCAATTATCTCTTTTGGCGTCTTCATCAAGCTGCTCCATGATCTGAGATGATTCTTCTTCTGAAGAGTTGGTGATTTTGGCAATGGCGATACCGGCATGGACCATTACATAGTCTCCCGGCTCCAGTTCATCAAGCAATTCAGCGGAAACGGTTCTTCTGGCGCCTGAAGCATCAATAACAGCACTGCCGCCTTTGACACTTACCACTCTGGCAGATAATCCGACACACATTTTTTCAATCCTTTTTATTAAGTTGATACATTGCGACCGCCGCCTGCCCCAGGGCGATGCCGCCGTCATTCGGGGGCACAAGGCGGTGATGCAATATGTTAAAACCATCTTTTTCAAGCTGTTTTACAACAAGCTCCATAAGCAGAGTATTCTGGAATACGCCGCCGCTCAGGGCGCAAATTTCAATGCCGCATTTTTCACGGCACTTCCGGGCGCCGGCGGCAATAAGAGCTGCAAGACTTGCGTGGAAAGTCCATGCAAGCTGCGTCTGAGAAGTACCTTTTATTCTTTCTGCAATGAGATGCTTTACCAGGCTCCCCGTATCAAGTTGAAAGAGTTCACCTTCTTCACCGGCAAAGAATCCAGTAAGTTCAAAGGCGCCCTCCCCTTTATACTTTTCGGCTGCAAATTGCAGTTTCATGGCGGCTTCACCCTCAAATGTGGAAGATGAACAAATTCCAAGAATTGCCGCAACCCCGTCAAAGAGCCTGCCTGAACTTGTGGAATCAACACAGTTGAGACGTTTTTCAATCATCTTCAGCTGAAATTTCAACTCAGCTTCACTCTTTCCCATTTCAAGAGCGCAGAGCACTCTTAAAGTTTCAGACGCTTCGGGAGCTCCGGCAAGAGCCGCGGCAATGCGCCATCCCTCTCTGGATGAAGCATCCCCTCCTGCCTGACGGAATGGAGAAACAGATCCGAGTCTGGTGAATCCTGAAAAATCAGCTTTCATAAATTCCCCGCCCCAGATTGTGCCGTCTGTGCCGTAGCCTGTTCCGTCAAAGGAGATGCCGATCACAGGGGAACGGTGATCATTCTCTGCCATACATGCGGCAATATGAGCATAATGGTGCTGCACCTTGAGAACCGGGAGCCCCATCCGTTCTGCGACGGCAGTGGAGTTGTACCGGGGATGAAGGTCACAGGCCACAAGCTGAGGATTTATTTCAAGGAGGGAGTTCATTCTTGCGACCGACTCTTCAAGAGCTTT
>JAGBWB010000132.1 GCA_017629975.1 Lentisphaeria bacterium | reverse complement strand
GTTATGACTCCACCATGGCAAGATTTCATTATCTCAATGACAATGCCCGCAAGGTGATCGCTGAGGTCATGAAAGAGTTCCCCGGACACTTCCTGAGCAAAGAAGAAGAGCTTAAATACAGAATTTACCGTTCAGACAGGGCATTCGGTGATGAGATATTTCTTCTTGATGCCGGAATCCAGATCGTGCCGTCGGATATGGGGGGGATCCCCCTGAACGGAATGCACGGATTTATTCCCGAAAATGAACACTCCTACGCCGCCGCATTGTCAAATGAGGCTTTGCCGCAGGAGCTTGAACATGTTGCAGATTATTTTAACTTTATGATAGAAAGAGCAGGAAATTTATGAAAATACCATTTTTCAAAAATACTGTCACCAATTATTTTTCCATGTTTGTCCGCCTGGTGCAGGGGATCCTTGTCACCCGGTGGCTCATCAGCCATCTGGGCGAAGCTCAGTACGGACTGTGGGTCATGTTGTGGAGCTTTTTCAGTTACGCCCTGCTGCTTGACCTCAGATTCGGCGTGGCGGCGCAAAAAGTGACGGCAACAGAACTTTTCAAAAAAGATATTGAAAAATACAATCATACAATTTCCAGTATCTTTTTCAGCCATGTGGGCATGGCGCTGCTGATTCTGCCATTGACTTTCATCGGCTCATTTTATGTCAGGGAACTCTTTCATCTTCCCCTTGATGCAACGCCTGAATATGTTTCTTTCTGCCGGGGCGCACTGCTTTTGAGCGGACTTGCCGCTGCGGTGGTGTTTCCCCTGGGGGTGTTCCCTGAAATTCTGGCAGGACTTCAGAAACTTTATTTGCGTAACTATATCATCATCATTTCAAAACTTGTGGAGCTCGCCGGAGTCATTCTCATTTTTGCTCTGGAGCAGGGACTTTTCAAACTGCTTTTCTTTGTCATGCTGGTCATGGGGCTCACTCAGATGGCAATGTTTATCTCAGTGAAAAAATCTCTTCCCGGATTCCGCATACGATTTGCCTTTGATAAAGAGATTTTCAAGGGGATATTCCGCTTCAGCAGCGCCGTTTACATCATTTCCATCGGGCGTATGATCTGGGAGCGGGGCATGTTCCTTTTGATAAGTATCTTTTGCGGTCTTGCACCTGTGGGTATTTTTCAGCTGGGCAGCCGTATCCCCTTCCTCATTCAGCAGATCGCACAGCCCTATGTGGAAAATATTTCCCCCATTTCAGCCTTGCTCCACAGCCGCAACCGGACTATGCACCTGGCTCAGATACTGATGCGATCCATCCGTTGGGTGAACTTTTTTGCAGCAGGGGCAACGATCATGGTGATGATCTATGCACCGAGGATCATTCTGCTGCTTTTTAACGTTGAGAACGATGAAGCGGCATTCATCTGCCGTCTTATGGTGCTGTTTGTCTATTTTCTCCTTGTATGCAGGGCCATTCCTGAAAAATTCCTCACCATGGCTGAAGAACACAAGTTTCTTGCCAAGGTGCAGAGCTGTGAAAGTGCTTTTTTTATCATTATTTCCCTTGTCGGACTTTTGATCAAACCCCATGAATTGGTCGTTGTCGGAGCGATGATCCTGACCAAAGGTGTCGGAACACTTTTCTTTGTCATTCCTCATCTCATCAGGCGGTCACATATAAGATTCCGGAACTTTGTACTGTATTCACTCTTTGAACCGGCTCTGTTGGCAGTTGCCACGGGCATGGTCTGTTACTGGCAGTACTATTTGCTGCGGGGAACTCTCCATGAATTTTTCCTGCTGGCACTGGCGGGGATCTCTGGCGTGCT
Source organism: Lentisphaeria bacterium (assembly GCA_017629975.1). Classification (GTDB taxonomy): domain Bacteria; phylum Verrucomicrobiota; class Lentisphaeria; order Victivallales; family Victivallaceae; genus UBA1784. The sequence goes on along the minus strand of JAGBWB010000132.1, from coordinate 8,527 downwards.
GATTTATTTCCCCGCACTCTATTTTATGATGTTTGACCATGCTGAAAAGATCCGCGCCAAAAAGATCATCAGCAAACTCTCAGGAAAAGTGCGGAGGGCATAAAAATGGAAATGCGTTTTGAATATACAGAGAATGTGCTGGTTGTCCATCTGCAAATGTTTCTTGACCGGAGCGGGGCGGAAAACTTTAAATATGCGTTGAGCGAGCGGATGAGAGCCGGCGAAAAAATCATCCTTGATCTGGAAAAACTGGTCAATATCGACAACTACGGACTTGATGCGCTTCTTGCCGTGGCGCAAAAGGCTCTGGAAAACGATTCAGAGATCAAACTCGCAAGAGTCAGCGCCGATATGCAGATCGTGCTGGATATAACCAAGGTTTATCAGGTCTTTGAAATTTATTCCACCATTGAAGAGGCTGTGAAAAGCTGTCAGGAGAAGGTATGATGATTTCTGTTTTGATGCGTTCCCATAACAATATGCTTTTTGTAAAAGAGACCGTTGAGGCTCTGCTGGCGCAGGAACTTGATGATACTGTTGAGATCCTTTCATGCGATGACCACTCCACAGACGGAACCGCAGAATATCTGGCAAGTGTGCCGCAGATCCGCCGTATTACACCTCCGGAAGGAAAATATGTCCCCGGCAGGACCCTCAATCACATGATAAGAGAGGCGCAGGGGGACTTTATCATTTTCAACAATGCCGACGCCGTTCCGCAGCATAAAGAGTATCTGAAAAATTTGACGGAACCCCTGAAGGACTCTTCTGTAAACTGTGTTTTCGCCAATCAGATCGCCCGCCGCGACGCTTTTGCTGTGGTGCGGAAAGATTATGAACGTTCTTTCGGTGACGGTTCCATTTCACGGCACTGGAACAAATTCTTTTCCCTGGTCTCAGCCGGAATGCGGAAAGAGGAACTGACGCAGCATCCCTTTGATGAAACATTCCAATATTCTGAAGATGCACAATGGGTCTACCGCAGAGAGGTGAAAATCGTTTATGTGCCGGAGGCAATCGTGGAACACTCCCACAACTATACGCTTCCGGGAGTGGAAAAGCGCTTTTTCAACGAAGGTGTCGCAGATGCCCGGATGGGGAAAAAATCACCCGGAGTTTTGAGAACATGGAAAACCATTGCCGCAGAAACTGTGCGCGATTGGTTTTATATTGCGAAGCGGGGGGAATGGCAGGAGTTCTTTTATGCTCCCCGCTACCGTTATGTGCAGAAAATGAGTTATTACAGAGGATCAAAAAAATGAAAATCGCACATATTGTCCGACGCTTCAGTTTTGATGAACGGGGCGGCACAGAAAGTGTCGTCTGGCATGTTGTCCGCCAGCAGAAAGCGCAAGGTTTGACACCGGTGATCCTCTGTACTGCCGCTTTGGATAAAGTCGGTACTGAAGTGGTGGAAGGCATAACCATTAAGCGTTTTCCCTATTTCTATCCCTATTTCCCCATGCCGCAGAAAGATAAATTTACGTTGGATAAAAAAGGGGGCAACCCTTTGACTCCGGCTCTTATGCGGGAGCTGAAAAACGGGGCTTTTGATCTGTTTCATCTTCATGCAGGCGGCAGGATCGCCAATTACGCCATGCGGATCGCCCGGAAAAAAGGGATCCCGGCAGTTATGAGTCTGCACGGCGGCTCCTGCGCCATACCGGAACAGGAAATGGCATTGATGCTCAAACCTTTGAAAAACAAATTCAGCTACGGGGGGATCATTGACCGGCTCTTCAGGACCCGCAAGGCACCTGAAAGTTCTGCGGACATTCTGCTGGCATTGAGCAAGGAAGAGGTGGAAAAACTCCAAAAACGCTATCCGGGGAAGCGCGTTGAACTCTTCCCCAACGGCATTCTGCACAGAGAACTTCCCGAGCCGGGAACGTTCCTCCAAAAGTTCAATCTTCCTGAGAATAAAAAAATCATTCTTTGCATTTCACGCATTGATTACCAGAAAAATCAGAAGATCGCATTGGAAATCCTGAAAAAACATGAAGACGCCCATCTGCTTCTTATCGGACCTGTAACTTCTCAATGGTATCTTGATGAACTGCTCGCCGAAGCAAAAAGCGCAGCTCTTGAGGAGCGTATGACCGTTATCCCCGGACTGGCTCCTGACAGTGTAGAACTTTTGCAGTCTCTGAAAACGGCATACTGCTTTATTCTGCCCTCCCGCCACGAACCCTTCGGGATCGCTGCCCTTGAAGCCCTTGACGCGGAGCTGCCCCTTATTGCCTCAAAGGTGGGCGGCTTGAAAGATTTTCTCGTTGACGGTGAAAATGCTCTTCTTTTTGAAGACAACGATGTTGAATCACTTTTGAGTGCCTACGGCCGCCTTGCTCCCCTGCGGGAAAAACTTATCGCAGGCGGAAAAGCAACCGCCGCAGAATACAATTGGCAGAGTATTGCTGAAAAGCTGACAAACATTTACCGGGAACTGTTGAAGTGAAAAAAATTCTCTGCATCGGTAAATACAACGGTATCGTAGGCGGCATTGAGCGATATATTCAGCACAGTGCTGCACTTCTGCGAAGGAACAACTTTGCTGTCCATTATCTTTATACAGATGAGGGGGGCAGAGAGCAGGCTGCTTTTGCCTCAGCCTTTGACAGTGTCGGCGTATTTTCCGGGGGAAATGATCTGATCGCACAGGCGGATATGGTGGTGATCCATAATATCATACCGCCTGAGTATCTGAAATATCTCCCGGCAGAGAAAACTTTTTTCTTTGCCCATGACCACAATATTTACTGTCGGCGCCATCACTATTACTGGCCCGTCGGCAGAATAAACTGTCACCGGAAATATAACAGATTCATCTGTAAACTTTGCTCTCTGGGACGCAACAGTGCGCCGCCGCTGTCTGAATACAGGAAACTTCCGGCGCTGGTCCTTTCAGATTTTATGAGAGACAATCTGCTCAAAAACGGTTTTGAAAAGGTCTTCAAGCTGCCGGCTTTCATAAAAAGTGTTGATAAAGAGCATAAATTCATGCCGGGGAATGTGCTGCGTATCCTTTTCCTCGGCCAGCTTATCCGTGGAAAAGGAGCAGATTTGATGCTCAAAACTCTTGACCATCTTGAAACGGTGGGGATCCCTTTTGAATGCACCATCGCCGGTGACGGCAATGACCGTCCCATGCTTGAAACTCTGGTCAAAAAATATGATTTACAGGAAAAGGTCCATTTTACAGGTTTTGTCAGTGAACCGGAAAAGTTGTGGGAGAATTGTGATCTTTTCTTCTTCCCCATCCGCTGGCAGGAGCCTTTCGGTCTGGTGGGACTGGAGGCTATGGCACACGGGATTCCTGTGGTCGCCTTTGATGCAGGCGGTGTCCGGGAGTGGCTTTCTGAGCGGGAAAACGGTTTGCTCGTGCCGGAAAAAAAGACGATTGCCGCTGCCGGAGTGATCGGTACTTTGGCCCGCACTCCTGAACTTCTTGCTGCTATGGGAAAACGGGGACGGAAACTGGCAGAAGAGAAATTTTCAGAAGAAGAATTTGTGAAAAAGTTTCAACAATTACTGGAGTTGCCCCAATGAAAATATTACTTTCAGCAATCCCTTTCGACAACGGAAAATCCGGGATTTCAGTTTATATCCGTGAAGTGGTCAAGACTCTTGAAGCACAGGGCCATGATTTGACTTTGATCGTGGAAGATGACGGAGCCGCAGAGTTTGAACGCTTTGATCTGATCCGGATCAAAAAGCGCCGCGCCCTCTTTTCCATGCTTTACAGCTTATTTATTCTGCCGTGGCGGATCAACTGGAAAAAGTTTGATCTCTGCATCCTCCTTGCAGGCAACCGCCGGGTTTTCTGCCGTTACCCCATATTCACCATCGCTGTTGTGCATGATCTTTCACAATACCATGTGCCGGTGAAGTATGACAAATTCCGGATGTTTTACATCAAGCATGTTCTGCCGTATTATGTCCGCAAGGCGCAAAGTATTGCTGCAATAAGCCAATCGACCCGGAACGATCTTGTCAAATACTGGCACATCCCGGAAGAAAAAATCACAGTGGTCTACAACGGTTTTACGCCTCCGGCAGAAGTTGAAGCAGAAAAACTCAAACAGATCCTTTATATCTCCCGGATCGAACACCCGGGGAAAAATCATTTGAATCTGCTCAAGGCATTTGAACTGCTGCCGGAAAATTTGCGTAACGAGTACACCCTTGTTATGCCGGGCGCCCCCTGGAACGGCGCCGAAACGGTTTTTGAATATGCAAACAGTTCTCCTTGTAAAGAGCATTTCAAATTTACCGGATTTGTTGACTTCGCAAAAATCCCGGAGCTTTACGCTCAAAGTGCCATGTATATATTCCCCTCGCACTTTGAGGGATTCGGACTTTCTCTGCTTGAAGCAATGCACGCAGGACTCCCCTGTGCCTGTTCCAACAACTCTTCTCTGGGGGAACTTGGCAAGGGCGCCGCTGAACTCTTTGATCCCGCATCGCCTGAGGCCATTGCCGAAAGTATGAAAAAAATACTTTCAGACCCCCTCTACCGGCAGGAATTGAGTGCCAAAGGAAAAGCCAAATCCGCAAATTTCAGCTGGCAGAATACGGCAGACGGCCTGATCGGTATTTACAAAAAGCGAACCGCAACGGTCTTGGGAGTCCCCTTTTTCAGCGGCACGATGGATGAAGCATTGGAGCAGATCGGAGCCTTTGTCAAAAGCAAAAAATCTCACCATGCGGCATTTATCAATGCCCATTGTCTCAATATCGCTTATAAAAACAGCTGCTACAAACAGATCCTGAAAGAGTGTTCCGCCGTTTTTGCTGATGGCATCGGCGCAAAGATCGGCGCAAAAATGCTGGGGTATCAGGTTGAGGAAAATGTCAACGGAACAGATATGTTCCCTTTGCTGGCAGAAAAGCCGTACCGCATTTATCTCTTCGGCGGAGCTCCGGGGGTGGCGCAAAAAGCGTTGGGAAACGCCCGGAACCTAAAGGGGAAAGCCGAATTTGTCGGCTGTGCAGACGGATTTTTCAAAGAGAAAAGTGAAGAAGAGATCTTCTCCGAACTTGCCGAACTCAAGGCGGATATCCTTCTGGTGGCACTGGGAGTCCCGAAACAGGAAGAGTGGATCCACTCTCACCTTGACCGGATGCCCGGATGTGTGGCGATCGGTGTCGGAGGTCTGCTGGACTTTGTTTCAGAACGTATTCCCCGGGCGCCCATGTGGATGCGTAAACTCAATATTGAATGGTGTTTCCGGCTCTATTGTGAACCTGTGAGATTATTCAAACGTTATATCATTGGCAATCCCCTGTTCATTGCAAGGGTTTTCCTGAGTAAATTGTGGAGGAACAAGTGAAAAAACTTTATTCTGTGCTGGCTGCTGTTGCATTAACGGTTACTTTTGCGGGGTGTGCATTTTCATCGCCCTATGATTACGGAACAAACTGGCTGATCCGGGAAAATGATATCCCTCAGTATTATTCAAAGTTTGATCTCTTTTATATCGGCAAAGCACCGGCAGGTTACGGTGATACACATGATATCCAGTTCAACTGGACCAAAACCCATACCAATGATATTTTCGGAAGAGGGGTCAGAGTCTTTGCTCCTGAAATACAAAAGCCTGATGTTGATAATGTCACTGAAGCATTGGAGTATTTTCTTGATAACTTTCATAAAGCAGGACATCCCTTTGTGCTGCTTGCGGAGGGCAAGGCTGCCGATCTTCTTTATGCCGCAATGCAGGAAGTCAGCGGTCTGACAGTGAAAAACGGTTTTATTGCAGCTTATTTGCCTGATATGAAACCTAAAACCGCAGAAAAGATCGCCGATGATTTTTTCTGGAAAGGCTTGAAAGCCGCCGCTGATGCCAATGATTACGGTGTCATTGTGACCTGGACGAGCTGCATCAATAACGAAAAGATGACAAATCCGGCCCTGAAAAAAGGGATTTACTGCATCAACCCCGTAAACTGGAAACTTGATGCTACTCCCGGAAGTGCCAAAGAAAACAGTAAGGCGGTCTTCTATATGCCTGAACATAAAAATATCTTCTGGCGCAAGGTGGAGGTGAACAACTTCTGCGGAGCTGTTATTGATGTTGAAAAAGGGGTGCTCAATGTAAAGTGTCCGGAGCCTCTTTTGCACGTTATCAATGGCAAATTCACCAATAACTGTATTTCCATCTTCGCCGGAAACATTGCTGAAAATGCGAAAAAAAGAACTCAGAATCTGATCAAACATCGTGAATGGAAGTGTGTAAAATGAGCTTTTTTGATTATTTACCCTGCTATGTGTTGAATCATTCACCCAAAATCATCGCCGCTTTTGAGATGGATTTTTTGCGGAATCTGTCTGCGTTTCAAAGAGCGATCCCCAAAGGTGAAAAATTTACGCTTCTTTTGCAGCTTGGCTGGTCGGCGGAGCTGCCTGAAGTGGCCGCTGAATTGAAAAGCCGTCTTGCAGAAGCAGAAAACGCTTTCCCCGAAGCCCGCTTTATCATTCTTGCCAATGCTCCCGGGGAAGTGGAGATCCTCAAAACTTTCTGTGAAGTTTACCTGGCAAGTCACAATGCCTTCCTTGATCCGGCGCGTTATCCTCTGGCGAAAACAGGCAAGCGCAAATTTGATGCACTTTATATTGCCCGCATCACCCCTTTCAAGCGGCATGAATTGGCTGTAAAGGTGAAAAATCTCCATCTGATCGGGAATTATTCAGAAAAAGAAAAAGAGTATTTCACCCAAACCATCGCCCGTTTCCCCGATGCGGTGTGGAGTCAGAAAGTTACTTCATTTTTCATCGGCAGAAAGATTTGCGAAGCCGCCTGCGGATTGGCGCTTTCAGCCGTTGAGGGAGCTATGTTTTCCTGCGGTGAATACTCCCTTTGCGGAGTTCCCGTGGTCAACACCCGGAATAAGGGGGGGCGTGATACGCTTCTGCCTGATTTTGCTGTCCGCTATGCCGAAGACACCCCGGAGAGCGTTGCCGAAAATGTGGAGTATTGGGTCAATGCCTCCGTTGATCCGGCAGAGATCCGTGAAGGATTTCTGCGTCTGGCTCTGCCGCAGAAAGCCCTTGTGCAGGATCTTGTCAACTCCATCGCCGGAAAAAATGTGACTCTGCCCCATAAATTGAATATCAGATGCCGTCTGCTGCCGCATACAAAATTACTCCACGGTATCAGGAGAAAGTAATTATTAAAATTGACAAAAACAAACTTTTTGCCGTTATTATGGATGGCGGTAAAGTAGAACGGCTCTGGCCTTTGAGCACCGAAGAACGCCCCAAACCATTGATTTCTCTCAACGGTCAGCAGACCCTTCTTGAAGATACAGTGTAACGGCTTTTTCCTCTTTTGAATGCGGAAAATGTTTTCGTGATAACCGATGAAAAATCAGCAGTTCAAGCCCGCGAAATAAGGATCTCTCACCATTCTCGGAGTAACGCCTGATAAGCCTGCCACCGGGTACGGATACATCAACGCCGGGGAAAAGATCGCTCCCGGAGTCTACAAAGTCAACGCTTTCAAAGAAAAAACGGATTTTGAAACCGCTCAGCACTACATGATGGACGGCAATTACTGGTGGAATTGCGGCATTTTTGTCTGGCAGGTCAAAACCATTGCTTGGAAAAAAGCCTGTTTATGTGATTGATTATAATAATCACCTCAAGAGAAATGTGCGAAAAATACCGGGGATAACCTCATTTTTCCGCATAAAGTCCTGTTTCAAGTTGAAAAAATCCTGTTTCAGTGTTATTTTAAACGACGAGCAGAATGTAAAAAATTTGAACACAACAGGAAATGAGTTTATGATAAATAAAAGTGACACGCGAAAGCATTTTTCATCAAAAAGTATCTTTACCCTGATTGAACTTCTGGTTGTTATTGCCATTATCTCCATTCTTGCCTCAATGCTTCTGCCGGCGTTGCAGCAGGCCCGGGCCAGAGGACAGATGACCAAATGTATCAACAATCAGAGCCAGATCACCAGGGCGTTTCTTATGTATACTGATGACTATGGCGGTTATTGTCCGACACCGACCAATGAAGGCAACAATTCCAAAACGATTCTTGGAAGCCAGGGGCATACATATTTGATTGCGAACTATCTGAACAGCGTTAACGAAGGAGTCAATCATATCGGCTTCTACCAGTACGGCAAACGGTCACGCTTTATGTGCCCGGCGGCTCAGATTCCCAACCACCGGGATTACGGCGGTACCCTGGGAGTCAACATCCTTTTTGCCAGAAGTTATCTGTCTACTTATAATGACGGTGTGACCGGTTGGAAAACTTCTCTTTTCAGATATCCTTCAGCCAGTCTCTGTCTTTCTGATACAGAAGGGGCCGTTGAGGTCGTTTACTACTACTACAGTCAGGCTTATTCATACCTTTACCCCTACCGGCATCCCAATCAGCAGACTGTTGCCGGAATGCTTGATGGTCATGTTGCCTCTATCCGGCGTGAAAATTTTGTTCACGAAACAAGCGGATATCCCGGATACAAATCCAATGCCAGAAATACCTATTTCTGGCGTCCTCAGTACAAAAGC
>JAGBWB010000131.1 GCA_017629975.1 Lentisphaeria bacterium | reverse complement strand
TGAAAATGATTTCCGAAAAAGATTATTTGGAGCTGATGATCCCTTTTTATAATTTCATCAAAAAGCAGAGCCGTGAAAGTGATAACGGTTTTGCTTATTACGGTACCGGGGAGTCCGCCCATTGGGCGATCCAGAGCAACTACAATGTGGCGGGCGCTCTTGCGGTTCTTGCGGAAACTCCCTGGGATATCCCTGTTGACAAAGAGGAACTGCGTGAGCTTGCCCTCAAGTTTTTCCGTTACAATCTGCATACCCATGTGACAGGCCGAGCCCAATGTACCAACAGACAGCAGTGGGGCGGTTCATGGATCACCGTACTGGGACAGGAACGGATGGTGGCAGGGGAGCTGGCTCTTGAAAAATATTTCACCGCCGAGGATAAAGAGCTCTACCGTAAACTGCGTACCTTTGAATCTCTCTGGATCCTTGACAACTTTGAAACTGTTGCCGGCATGGAGGCCGGATCCAAAAGAAACAAGCCTGAGTCCGATTTCTGGAACGGCAGCTATCTTTTCAGAACGGTCATGGATTACCCCGATATTGAACGCCGTGAGGAGCTGCTGGAAAAAAGTACCGCCTTGCTTCTCAATGCCATTTCTCATCCTCTTGACGCCGCCTCGGAAAAGTTTTTCAACGGCAAACCTCTGCGGAAATGGAACGTGGGATTCAATTTTACTGCCAACTACTCTCTGGATCACCACGGTTACATGAATGTGGGATACAGCGTGGTGACACTTTCACATGCCGCCTACCTTTACGCCTGGTGCAAGGCGCGCAATATTGAGTTCCCCGCCGCCGCCGCTCTTCATGTAAAGGATCTGTGGGATACGGTCAAAAACTTCATCGCCCCCGACGGCAGAATGATCCGCATCGGCGGCGACACCCGCGCCCGCTACTGTTACTGTCAGATGTATCTGCTGCCGGTGCTGATCATGATGGCAGATCTTTACGGCGACAAAGATTGCCTCCTGCTTGAAAAAGGGATGCTGGGAGTTCTGAAAAAAGAACAGCAGGGGAATCCTGACGGTTCATTTTTCGGAACCCGTCTCAAAACGCTGAGTCACCAGAGCCGTTTCTACTACACCCGCCTTGAGTCCGACCCCATAGCGGTGCTTGGCTTCGGAGCGGATTTCCGCCGCCGCTGGGGCGCTGTGGAACTGCCCGCTTCAAACGGTCTTCTCAAATCTGTTGAGTGGAGCGATGATTTTCACTGTGCCGACATGGTGCGTACAGATAAAACCTTGCGTTCCATGGTGCGTAAAGGCGGCTCCGGCCCCATGGCGCTTGCTCTGCCTCTTTCTGACAGCAGTCTTGCCGAATGGGAGGCAAACGGATACAGCCAGATGCAGGGACAGAATATCGGCAGGGAAAATCTTGCCAATTTCCACCGTACTTTCCCCGGCGGATTTATCAACTCCGGCATGATCGGTGTTGTGGAGTGCTGGCCCTGGGGCGAGGGAGAGGCTCCCGCCACAGTTGCTCTGGGCCGTTCCGCCTGTGCGGCGCTGCCTGACGGAAAAAGCATGATCATTCTTGAGAAGACACAGTGTATCAAGGAGTGCGCTTTCAACTCTCACCGCACTATCGGCTGGAAGATCCCCAACGATGTCCATAATGATTATGAACGCTCCTTTCAGTGGGAAAAAGGCAGCGCCAATCTGAAAAAGGGGTTTGCTCCTGAAGTTATTGATACCCGTTCATCCTGGATCACCGTTGAGGATCAGCTTTCTTTTGTGCTGGGATACGGTGCGGATTCTTTCAAGATCCACATTCCGGAGCTGCCCATGGGCGCCATCAAGAGCTGCCAGTATATGACCTCTCTCTATATGAACGAGATCTGCGGCAGCGTTGAAAAGGATCTGAGCCGCCGTCACATGCCGGGAGAGATCCTGGCTGACACCGGTTATGCTCTTATGGCAGGCGTTTCCGCCGATGAGGTCCGGGGGTACAAACTTGAAAAAGTTGAATGCGATGAAAAGCTCAGGGCAGTGAAATTCACCACACCTGAGGGGAGCTGGCTCTTTGCCGCCAACTTCAGCGATGAAACTTTTGTCTGGGAAAATGAAACTCTGCCTGCCGGTGAATGCTTCTTGAAAAAAATCTGAAAGAGCAGAGTCTATGAAGTGGTATGTATGCGGCGGGAAAGCAAAGTTCCGGAACTTTCTGAAAGAGCTGTGCGCTCCCGGAGATGAGTGGCAGACTTTTTCCTCTCTTGAGGAGTTGCCTTTGTGTTCCGGAAAAGAACACTTCTATATTCTTCTCCCGGAGTACGAAAAGGGAGAAAAGATGATTTCCCCTCTGTCGACGCAGTGGATGGATCAAATCCGGAAAATGATTTCCGGGGGAACACGCTTTTATGTGGAAAATTACTTTGCCCAGGATTATCTCCATGCAGAACTGCTTCAGGCTCAGGTCATGGGCAGGGAAAGGTATTTTTTTCAGGAGTATATTGAATTTGACAACACCATACTCCAGTCAAGAGACGGCTTTTTCTTTCCCGGATTCCGCAGAGCTGGAGTGACCGTCGGCAAGGTGAGCAATTGCATCGGGACCCACAGGATCTTCAGGGAGGGGAGTTACTCTTTTCCCTGTTTGATTTTGAGCCGCAATGGGAATATGCTTTCAGCCCTGACGGATCTTTCTGCCTATGATCCTGCTTACCGCCGCCCATACGGAAAGTGGAAAAATGCTTTCGGCAAACTTTTCGCCCCCCTGACAGGGAGAAGTCAGGAGGAAATTGAAAACGCTTTTGAGAAACATTTTCCCGATGTGATTGAGAAGTTTGAAACGAATACTCCTTTTGAAGCGTTCCGCCGCGCTCTTGAGTGGCATGAAAAATCAGGTCTTTTCTGTGCTCCCGACGGCAGTGAAGGGATGTTTGAAATGATCCAATCCAACAATTTACAGCTGCGGAAGAATCTGAGAACAGATGCCACACTGCTGACGGCGGCACTTTATGTGACCGCAGGCAAAGTTTTTCAGGAGGAGCGCCTGACGGAAACGGGGCGCAATCTTGCAGATTTTCTCTTTGATAGAAAGATCCAGCGTCCTGACGGATTTTTCAAGTGGCTGGATCATTCAAAAGCGGTCTGGGCCTCTGACTGCGGCAGAGACGGATTGGCAGTCTGGCAGCTTTACAAGATCACAAAAGAGGAAAAATATAAACAGAGTGCTCTGCTGTTGGGGGACTCCTTTCTCAAGTGGCTTGAAAAGGAGGGCGTCTGCTGCGGAACGTTTACAGGCGATACCATGCCCGAAGATGTTCCGGTGACGGACAACCCGGTGTTTTACGGTGAAATGGCAGCTTTTCTGCTGCAACTGGGTGAAGAAAAATATACCGCCGCCGCCTTGCGTGCCATTGACCGTATCGGCGAAAAGTTTCCCGGAGTGACTCCTTTCGGATTTTCGGACAACTTCACCTTCAGCCGCTGGCTGCTGATGCTTTCTGCGGCGCACTATCACACAGAGGTTGATTTTTCTGAAAAGATCGCCCCTGTGCTTGACTTTTTCGCCTCTTTGCAGGAGCTTTGCGGCGGCTTGCACGAAACACCCATCCGCCTCGAAAAACACCCTGAAGCAGGCATCGGCATCGGCGACGGATCAGACTCAATAGCTGATTTGCTTTACTGCAACAACTTTGTATTGAATGCTCTTTCCATACTCAAGGCGCTGCCCCCTGAAAAACAAAAAGGCATTGACATGGAACAGGTCATTTCCATGTATACCGCTTTGCGTGATTTCTGGCTCGGCATACAAATCAAAAGCCCCGATCCGCGGCTCAACGGCGGCTGGATGCGGGGCTATGATATGATGATAAATGAGTATTACGGCTTGAATAAAGATCTTGACTGGGGAACCTATTGTATCATGGGTGGCTGGGTCATGAGCTTTGTACCCATGATACTCCTTGGAGAAGTCTTCCCCGGTGAATCATTCTTTTACTGATCTTCAAAGCGTGTAACCGCTGAGGCGGAGGAAGTTCTCTCTGAAGACCATGCGCCGCTGGGTGGGCGTCAGGTGTTCAAAAAGTACAGCCGCAACATACATGCCGTTGCTGATCACGGGGAAGTCGGTTCCGAAAAGAATACGCTCCGGACCAAGCATTTCCAACCCCTTTTTGAGCATTCCCCAGCGGGTGAGTCCGCCGCCTGAGATGTCAAAGTACAAATTGGGGTACTTCAGGGCAAGTTCGTAGTTCTGCATGATTTCGGGGAATCCCGGATGAGCCACCAGAAGTTTGAGCCGGGGGAAATTTTTGAGGATATTTTCAATGTCCTCAAGGTTGGAAGGATGGACACTCAAGACCATGCCCAGATCCTGTGCCAGATCCATGACCTGAAGCAGTCCCCCCTCACAATAGTTTTTGTAGTTCATAACATAGCCTGCGATCTCACCGATCCAGCGGAACCCCATATCGTAGAATCTCTGCACTTCCGCACAGGATTCTTCAGGGAAATTGGGGTGGACATTGACTCCGGGAAGAAACTGGTCAGGATAGGCTTGGTGCACTTCAAGTACCCGTGCATTGCACTCTCTGATAACACTGAAATCACTTCCGTCATTGCGGATATTGAAAGCGCCGCAGGAAAGAGTGATACCCGCACGGCGCTGTTCAGCAAAATATTCATCATAAGTCACCGGGACGGCAAAAGGAAAATTGCGGTGTTCCGCAAGATAAGGGTGCATGTGGGCATCAATGATACCGTAATCAGGAAGATCAGGCAGGCGCATAGCTCAAAACTCCTTAGTATTTAATTCAGAAAAGTGCATCATAAATATACATCAAAAGGGAGAGTTTTTCAATATGCCCCCTGCAAAAAACTTCTTTTTTCACTTTTTTCATTCAGGAGCTTGATTTTTT
>JAGBWB010000130.1 GCA_017629975.1 Lentisphaeria bacterium | reverse complement strand
GTCATTGTTTCCCTGGTCACGACCAGCCGGCATTCCGGATATGCTTTGGCAAGTTCTGTATCGAATGCCGGCCCAAGCATCTGATTTGTAAGGACTCCATTCCTGATTCCCTGTTTTTCATAGACATCAATGATCGCCGGCAGAAGAGGATCATCCTCACGCAGAATCAAAGCATGGTCAAAATTCTGAATGATATCCCAGGCTGTTTTTTTAATTTCATTGCAGGGAAAAACCATATTCACGCCCGGATTGATCGATTCCTCCACTTCAATGGTCATCGTTCCTGTATGACCGTGAAGATACTGTGCCTCACCTTCAAAATTGTAGAACCGATGGGCATACTGCAGATGAAATGTTGTATAACTCCTCATTTTTTCCTCCTCTGTATTTACCTTGTAACTCCAGGAAGATTACTCTCCCCCCTCTTAAAGAACATTATGACTCATTGCCGGTAAAAAATCAAATTTTTTCTTCCCCGGGGATTCCTGTTCAACTTTTTTCCAAGCGGATATGTTGTTGCAGGAGGTAAAGGTACTGTGAGTTTGAGGCAAGCAAGAGATTGCTTATAAGAATATTATGCTGCAGCAAGACAGCAAGGAGCTATTGCAGTCAAGATCAACTTAACGGCAGAATAGTGTATCCCCTCTGCACAGTTTTATAAGAACCAAACTGTGCAGAACCGGACAACAATGTTTTTTGTATTTTTATCCTGAAGAGCGTTTCTGTTTTACAGGCGGGAATCGCTGTTGAAAACGATTTTTCCATCCAATTCTGAAAGCTCCGCTGCAAAACAGAATTTCATCGTGCCATAGGCATCAAGCGTGTTCATCTGTGATTCTTTGCCCTGAGCAAAAAGCTCCAGCACAGCCAAATCCTGTCCGTAAACATTATGGAAATATGCCTGATCCGACTCAGGTTGAAACGTTACCGTTTCCACAATGCGGCTTTGCAGTGTCTCTGGGGCATCGCTATATTCCCAACGCCGGATGCGACGGCGGAAAACATCAGTTTCAATAGCACCATGAGTCCCGCAGATGTGATACGAAAGAGCGTGTCCGTCATCGGATTGTTTTTCAAGCATTTCACGTTTTTCATCAGGATTCCAGGTTTCTCCGATAGCCATAATGAAATTCAAAACACCGACTTTTCCTCCGGGGAATGAGGTCATAATCTGGTGATTGTCGTGGTGATTGCAAAAAGAAACCACTTTGGGAGAAGCCACAGCATAAACACTTTCAAAATCAGCGTTAAAGAAAAAACGCTGCAAATCAAGGTAGTGTGACAATTTTTCTCCGATGAGAAATCCGGGTTCCGGACTGTTGCTGCGCCAGGTGTTTTTCCCGTGGGACTCAGCACAGTAGTAACGGGTCTGGATATTGACGACCTCTCCGATCAAGCCGGCATCGATCCATTTTTTGGCGATCCGGTAAAGCTCAGAATAACGCAATTCAAAACCGATCTGACAAAAACTTTTGGTTTCTTTTTCGATCCGGATCATTTCCCGTGCTTCTTGAAGGGTATTCCCCATAGGTTTTTCACAAAGCACAGCCTTACCGCATTTCATAGCCGCCCCGGCGTGTTCCAGGTGCAGATGATTTGGAGTTGCCACAGTAATAAAACGTACTGTCGGATCTTTGAGGATCTGTTCCATAGAAGCACTTTTCAGCCGGGATTCCCCCTGCCAGAGTTTGACCCGTTCCGGGTCAGGATCGACCACATAAAGTTCTTTGACGTAAGGTGATGCAAGAGCGGCCTCCACGTGAACTTTGCCCATACCGCCAGCTCCGATAACAGCGGCGTTGAATCGTTCCATTATTTTATTTCTCCTTTACGTTGATTTTAAGTTCACTTGCAACTCCTGTGGCAGCATCGGTCACAACAGCCCGCCAGAGTCCGCAGGGATCATTGAGAGCAAAGGGGATGGTGAATTCGCCGGAACCTGTAACATTAAGGACTTTGCGGTATTCCATCACATCTTTGCCGCTGGGATCGAAAACACGCAGAGCATAAACCTGGTGTCCTTTGGTGGCAGCGACTTTGAGTTTGACACACTCTCCCTGACGGGCACTTGTTTTGCCGGAAAGTCTGAGCGAGGAAAGTTTTTCAGGCATAACCGTGAAAAATGCCCCTTCTCCGGGAGTCAGAGTCACATTGAAACGTTTTCCATATCCCAGATATTTTCCTGCACGGGTATCATAGAAGTGCCCTTTCTGCGGCAGCGTCACAGTGGCTTTGAAGTTGGATGTTGCCATTTTCTTCAAAGTAAAATTGTCGCTGCCGGGAAGGAGTTCAGGAAGCATCGTGATATAGAGGCGGTCACGGTGTTTGTAAAAATGCTGCATCACACTTTTGGGTGCTTCCAGTTTGACTGCAGATTCAACTCCGGGGAGCAGTTTTTTCAGCAGGGCACGGAATCCGGCTTCACGGTATTGTTCATATTCCGGAACAAAGTTCAGCACCGCACATTTGCCTTTGACAATGACCAACGGGAAGGAACCTGCTTTGTAAAGGGCCTTGCCGTCAGCGATACGGATCCCCCGGACGGCCTGTTTCACAGTAATTCCGGGAATATTGTGCTCTTTGACAGTTCTCAAAGAAGTACGCAAGTTGCGGCGGATTCCGAAAAGATCATCCAGTGCAGGTTTGCTGCGCTTGACGCATTTATCATCACAGCTTGCCGGATCATAATCAGCGATCACGATCCCTCCCCGGGCGGCAAAGTTCCGGATCTCGGAAACGACCTTGTCGCTCAAGGCAGAACTTTCAGGCAGGATGAGAGCCTTGAATCTGCCAAGTTCGCCGATCTGCTCAGGTGCAATGAAACGATAAGGGATCCCCATATCTTCAAGGGCGTAAGCAAAGCTCATTTCTTTCTTGAAAAAGTCCGCTTTACGCTGTTTCATATAGTTGGCAAGGAAAGATTCGTGAGAGTGGAGTATGGCCACCTGATCGGTGATCTTTTCAGCACGATTGAGAAGTTCTCCTTCTTTTTCACGGATCTCCCAGAGCAGCGGTATCAGAAACTCCCGCAAAGGTGAAAAACGCAAGTCAGGCAGAATAAAGATGGGTTCGTACCAGAATGACAATCCGCGACAGCCCACAAAAAGGGCTTCCCAGATACGCTGACGCAAATAGCC